>JABDJF010000353.1 GCA_013002645.1 Myxococcales bacterium | reverse complement strand
CGGGCACCATCGAAATCGAGCTCAGCCGGCGCGAGAAGTTTCACGACCTCATCGGCCACGGTGTCCGGATGCGCGAAATTTTCGCCGTCCTCGAAAAGGTGGCCGCAAGCGACTTGACCGTCCTGGTTCGCGGCGAGACCGGCACCGGCAAAGAGCTCGTCGCCCGGGCCGTTCACCGTGCTTCGAAGCGCGCGCAGCGCCCACTCATCGTTCAGGATTGCAGCGCGATCCCGGCCAACCTCATCGAAAGCATTTTGTTCGGCCACGAGCGTGGCTCGTTCACCGGCGCCGCCGACCGCAAACGCGGCTGCTTCGAAGTGGCCGACGGGGGCACCCTGTTCCTCGACGAAATCGGCGAGCTCGACATCAGCCTTCAGCCGAAGCTCCTGCGCGTGCTCGAGACGCGCGAAGTTCAGCGAGTCGGTGGGACACGGATGATTCCGGTCGACGTGCGCGTCGTGGCCGCGACCAACCGCGACCTCCGCCAGATGGTGAACGAAGGCACGTTTCGCGAAGACCTCTACTACCGTTTGACCGTGGTCGAGGTCGACCTGCCATCGCTCCGCGAGCGTAGCGAAGACATCCCGGCGCTCGCCGGCCAGTTTCTCGAAGAATCGGCAAAGCGCGGCCAGCGGGAGGGCGCGAGCTTCTCGATTACCGAGGACGCGATGACCAAGCTTCAAGCCTACCCTTGGCCGGGAAACGTCCGTGAGCTCAAGAACACCATCGAGCGCGCGGTCTCCCTTGCCGATGGAACCGAGCTCGGCATGCACGACCTCATGCCGGCTTCGCAGAAAACGCCTCCGATCGTGTTTCCCGGCGGCACCGCCGAGCAGTTCGTCGACAACGACATCCCCTTCAAAGACGCCAAGCAGCGCATCGTCGATGCCTTCGAAGCGCAGTACCTCAAGGCGGTGCTCGACAAGCACGGCGACAACATCAGCCGAAGCGCGCGAGCCGCCGGGCTTACCCGCTACCACCTCCGCGAGCTCGCCAAGCGCTATGGCCTTCGCGGTGAAACGAACGACCCAGACGACGAAGATTGAGCGATCGGCGTCGCTCCCGCCTATGATGAAAGCGATGGTTCGGGCCGCAGTTCTGGTGCTCGCAGCGCTTGCCGTTGGCTGGCCGCGATTGGCTGCAGCGGACGCCGCCGTCGGCCATGGTGCGGCGCCCGCGCCATCCTGGGCCAAGTCGGTCGAAGTCGTGAACGATGGCGCGCCGGTGATGCTTGCACCCGATGGCAGCTCACGTCGTCGCGGAACCGTCGGCGCCGGCACCCGCCTCGGCTTCGTGCGCAGGGTCTTCGGCGAGGGCTGCTCGACCGGGGTCTGGTACGAAACCAGCGACCAGCTCTTCATCTGCGAAGGGCACGTGCAGCCGTCGCCCGAGCCTCCCGGCCCGAAGCGCGACGAGCTCGCCGGCCCGAGCGAGCGACTCCCCCAGCGGTACGCCTTCGTCCGGTTCGACGGCACCCGCGCCTACGCGCACCCGAGCGACTACTTCCGAAGCGACTACAGCGAAGCGTTCGGCAAGGGCTACGGGATCGTGATTACCGGCGAGCAGGTGTACGAGGGCGTGGAGTTCATCCGCACGCGCCGCTACCTTTGGATCGAACGCGGCTCGGTCCACTTCGTCGAGGGGAGCCCGTTCACGGGCGTGAAGGTCCCGCACGGCGAGCCTCTCGACGTTGCCTGGGTTTCGCCCAGGCCCGCCAAGCTTTACGACAAGCCCCGCGGCCGGGTTCGCAAACGGCTCGACCGCCACAGCGCCGTCCATGTCCAAACGAGCAAAGGCGCCTGGACCAGGCTCACCCGGGGAGGGTGGATGCGCACGGCCGACCTCGCGCGCGCAACGCTCGTCGAACCCCCCGAAGGCCTGGCCGCGACCGACCGCTGGATCGACATCGACATCGACCAGCAAATCCTCGTCGCCTACGAAGGCCCACGGCCGATTTTCGCGACCCTGGTTTCAACCGGCCGCAACAGCAAGCAACTGGAAACCCCGATCGGCGTGTTTCAAATCTGGGCCAAGCTCGAGTACTCGGACATGGACGACATCGAGCGCACCGACGTCGCCAAGAACTACTCGATCCAGGATGTCCCCTGGGTGCAGTTCTTCAAGGGCAGCTACGGCTTCCACGCCGCGTTCTGGCACAACGACTTCGGCCGCCGTCGAAGCCACGGCTGCATCAACCTCTCGCCCGCAGACGCCCGCTACCTCTTTCAGTTCAGCCAGCCGATCTTGCCACCCGGTTGGAACGCGATCCTCCCGATGCCGGAGGACCGCCCGACCACGGTGCAAGTCCGTGCGAAGGACTGACTCGCCTAGGCTTCCATCACGTCTTTGATGTTCACCAGCGACATGTCGAACTCCCGTACGTTCCGCCTCAGCAGGATCCGCTCGGCCAATTTGCCGATGACGGGAATCGGGATGTGATACTCCAAATGAATCTCGAGCCGCGTGCCTTCTTCGTCGGGCTCGACGGTGAGTTTCCAAATCGAGTCGATTGCCCCGATGTTTTGATGCACCGTGCACTCGTTTGGAACGTGCTCAACCACGGTGGCCTGTCCGGGCAGCAAAATCCCAGCCATCTTGTACGACCACTCGTACTGCTGCCCGGCGCCCGTCCCAATCACGTTCCGAATCTCCGTCATGCCCGGGATCCAGTCGGGCAAGTTCACGGGGTCGTCCACATACGCGAACACTTTGTCCGCGGGTGCATGGATTAGGATGTTGTTTTTCCAAGAAGCCATGCGATCCGTTTCCTCAAAAGGGCTGATCCCGGACGGGTTCTTCAGCCTACTTAACGCTGCTGCCCCGGACGTCCATACGCAATTCTTTGGCCGGAAGTCGAACAAACCCCTGAGTGGGGCGGGGCTTCAATCACTCAGCTCGCAGCGGCGTCGACGGAGAGGCTGCGATGCGCGAACGCGCCGCGGAGCAAGTCAGATCTCGACCCTGCGGGTCGAGATTGCAAGACGCTCACGCTGAGCTCGCCTAGAGCGGCCCACTGACGACCGAGCTCCGCTCAGCTTCGACCGGCGAGAAACTTTCCACGCAACTTCCGGCACCGCTGTCCGAGACCCGGGCATGGTGTTCGCCGAGTACACATTGGTGACAGGAATCGTCGTCCTAACGGCGGGCCTAGCGCTCCACGCCCTCGGCGTCCCCCTCGTGCAAGCTTATTACACCACGAAGCTATTCATCCTTTTACCGGTGCCCTGAGAGAGGAAGACAGTCATGAAGATCCAAGCGAACGGTAACAAGACCCTGCTCGCCGACAAGCGAGGCTTGACGACGGTCGAGTACATCATCGTACTCGGTTTGATCGCCGTTGTCGGCATCGCGGCTTGGCAGCAATTCGGCGAGACCTTGATCGGCGAAGTCGAAGCGGCAGACGGATACATCGCGGACATCGTGCAGTAGCGGGCGATGCAATGACGACTGCAGTAACCATCGCTGCGGGTCTGGCTTTGTGCGTTTCCGCAACAGCCGCATTCTGCGATTGGCGACGAGGCGAGATCCCCAATTGGCTGACGCTCCCGGTCCTCGTTCTCGCGCCCGTGAGCTACGGCATTGCGTTTGGCATCGAATACGCCCTCCATAGCCTAGCGGCTGGGCTTTTGGGCGGCCTGGTGCCGTACCTCTTGTTTCGCCGCGGCGCGATGGGGGGCGGCGACGTCAAGCTCTTTGGCGCCCTCGGCGCGTTGATGGGCTTCGACCTGCTCTTTGGCGTCGAGCTTCAGCTGGCGGCTTGCGTTGCGGCCTTGGTCGCGGCGAGCGGAGCGCTCGTCTGGAAGGGAGTATTGGTTAGCACTCTGACCAACGCCGTGGTCGTGGCCTTGCGCCCAGTGCTTCCACGGCGGTGGCATCGCGAACCGTGCAACATGCTGGCCGTTCCCATTCGTATGGGTGCGCCGGTCTTCGCGGCGACGCTATTGTTCGCGGCCCCGCATCTACTGCTGGCATGGGTCGCGCCATGACGGAAGCGATGTCGAATTCTAGGTCGCTATTGCTGGACAAACGCGGCGTAGTCTTTCTCGAGCTCCTCATCGCATTCGTGCCGATGTGGACGTTCTTCCTGTGCGTCCTCCAGCTCGCGTTCATCGGGCACGCAGACCTGATGGTGAAGCACTCCGCTGACTCGGCGGCACGGTCCGCGGTAGTCGTTCTGCCCGACGATCCAAACGAATACGGCGGCGAGGCGGAGATGAGCCTGGACCGTAATCCCGTCACGGCATCCGATCTGGGTATCGTGCTCGGGCGAATCGGGTCGACCGTGGGGGCCCGACCAAGCGAAGCGCGCGTCCTGACGGCCTTTTCTCGAGAGGCTTTGGTGAACCTTGGGAGGTCACGCCTCAACACGATTCGACTGGCCGCCCACGTGCCGCTGATGCCGCTGGCGCCTGTGAATGTCGGTCACGACTCGCGGCCCAGTATTGGCAAAGCGATCGGAAGTGAGCGGAAGCTTCTCAGTGCATTCTACTATCAACCGTTTGCTCTGGCGGTGACGTTTCCAGGGCTCCAGGGCGTCGTTGCCACAGGGCCCGAAATCACCGCGAGGGTGACGTACGCCTATCAATGCACGGTGCCGCTTGCCCGGAGGATAATTTGTCAGTCGTTCGCAGACCTCGCCATCAAAGAGGAGCTCGGCGAAGCCTTCCTGCCGCTGGTGCAGAGTCTCGTGGGTGGTCGCTTTCGGGGTCTACAGCACGAAACCACGCTGCTGATCCAAGACGCGCCCTACGAATATCGCGCGAGGGGCTACTAGTGGGCCGGAAGCAATCAGGCCTGATCGAAGAAACGAAGGGCGCCATGATGCTCATGTCTCTCTTCATGGCGCTTCTCCTCATCGGCGCTCTCTACTACATCCTCGGCGTAGGGGACGCGGTCATCTATCGGCGCATCATGCAGGATGGCGCCGACGCCGGAGCGTACGCAGCTTCCGTGATGGGCGCGAAAGGGATGAACCTTCATGTCTTGCTGAACGTCGTGATGGCGGTGACCGCCGGCATTCTGCTGGTCATTCGCAGCGTCGAAGTTCTGCTCGAAATTGTCATCGGGATTCTCTACGGGCTCACTGCGACGGTCGTCCTCGCCGCGAAAGCGTCCGCGCTCATCGCTGTCCTCAATCCGGTCGAGAGCACGGTCGAAAGGGTTGGTGACGCAGTCGAACAGTTCGTGCGAGTCGCCCACGACGCCTTGGATGTTGCTCACC
>JABDJF010000743.1 GCA_013002645.1 Myxococcales bacterium | reverse complement strand
CGGACCAAGAACGATATCTACGCAGCCTTCGTGGAGCGCGGAGTTACGCTCTTGCATCCTCGTAGTCGGCTAGGCGCAATTACTTCGCGAACCGGTTTCTTCCTTTCCTCGTTCCAGAAGTGGAGGGAAGAAGTGCTGCTCAAGGAAGCGCCTCCCGTCGTAGTAGCCGATCTTGGGCACGGAGTCATGGATGACGCCATGGTCGAGGCTGCTGCATACTGCTTGGAGGTAGTGGCGTAATGGCCGTATTTCTCCGTGTGATTGACGCCGAGGACAAGTCCACGGCCTTACGCGACGCGGTCGTCGCACATGACGCTTCTTCTAGGTTCGAGGTCGAACCGGATTCCTTCGCCCGCGTACCGAAGGCTCCGTTTGCCTATTGGGTCGGCGAACGTGTACGCCGCATCTTCGATGCGTTTAGCACCTTCGAAAACAAGACGGGGGGGAGGAGCGCCAGAAAGGGCTTGAGCACGGACGACGACTTCCGATTCCTTCGCTGCTACTGGGAAGTCTGCCCGGACCAACGAACGGCAGACAGGTGGCCGCCGATCGTGAAAGGCGGGAAGAGAGCCCCATTCTATTCAAGCATCTCTACCGTCATCGACTGGGCTGAGCACGGCGCACAATTGAAGGCATTCACGATCGGCCGCTATGGCAATGCTGGGAAACGCGTGTTCAATGAGGACTTCTACTTTCGGCCGGGACTGACCTGGCCACTCCGCGGTATTCGGTACTCAGCGAGTGTTGTACCGAGAGGTTGTGTGTTCAGTGGTGGCGGGAAGATGGCATTTGCTCCGGAGAACGAACTTCTCACGGTGCTTGCCGTATTCAATAGCCTCGCGTTCGACAGCCTCATCGCCCTGTTCGCCGGCAAAGTTGGCGGGGTACAGTACGAATCGGGGCTCATCTCACGCCTCCCGTTTCCCGAAATCCCAGATCACTTGTGCGCAGCACTCAAGCAGGCCGCGCGTCGATCGTGGTCGCTGCGGAGATCCCTGGATGCGAGGATCGAGACCTCTCACGCGTTCCAACTGCCCGCGTTACTGCAGGTCGCCGGGGCAGGGCTGGTGGATAGAGCAGCTGCCTGGCTGGAACGGGTCGCGGAGGTCGAGGACGCGGTTTCCCGGTTCCAGCGGGAAGTCGACACCCTCTGCTTTGCTCTCTACGGGCTCGACGACAAGGACCGGCGGCGGATCGAAGAGGGCTTCGGTAGCTCGCAAGCGAACGACGAGCCCGGCGAAAACGAACCGGAGGGCGAGGCAGAGGTTTCGGAGGTGGACGTGACACCGATGGTCGCCGCCTTGCTTTCCTGGGCCGTCGGCGTCGCTTTCGGTCGCTTCGACGTGCGACTGGGGAGCGGCGACCGAGACCACGACGCCGAGCCCGAGCCGTTCGACCCGCTCCCCCCCTGCTCTCCTGGCATGCTCGCCGGCGCGGACGGCCTTCCTGTCAACGAGTCCCCACAACGGTACCCCATTGAGTTCCCGCGCGACGGTGTCCTCGTCGACGACATGGGCCACGAGTGCGACCTTGTTGCTAGGACCCGGCAGGTGTTTCAGACCGCATTGGGCGATGACGCCGACGCGCTCTGGCGAGAAGCAGCGGAGATCGTCGACAGCCGCGGACGCAGCCTCCGCGCCTGGTTCGCAGGCTCGTTCTTCGAGAAGCACGTCAAGCGCTACTCGAAGAGTCGGCGCAAGGCCCCAATCTATTGGCAGCTTAGCACCCCGTCGGCGAGCTATTCGGTTTGGCTCTACCTTCACCGGTTCACGCGGGATACGTTTTACAAAGTGCTGAATGACTTCGTCGAGCCGAAGCTTCGGCATGAGGAAAGGAAGCTCGCAAGCCTCACGCAAGAAGGAGGCGGAACCCCAACGTCCACCCAGCGTAAGCAGATCGATGCCCAGGCGGGCTTCGTCGAAGAGCTGCGGAACTTTCGACATGAAGTCGCTCGCATCGCGCCGTTGTGGAACCCCGATCTCGATGACGGCGTGATCATCAATTTTGCGCCGCTGTGGCGGCTCGTCCCTCACTATCGAAGCTGGCAGAAAGAATGCAAGAAGGTCTGGGACAAGCTCTGCAAGGGCGAGTACGACTGGGCGCACCTCGCGATGCATCTCTGGCCCGAGCG
>JABDJF010000728.1 GCA_013002645.1 Myxococcales bacterium | reverse complement strand
GCATGCCCAGTATGCTGAGCGGTCGTAGGCCAAGCACCATGCAATGGAAGGGCGGGTATCCGGAGACGGTCGAAAGCGAGCGGATGCTTCCCGCGGTCTTGAGGCAACAGGGGTACGACACCACGCTCGCGATCAATCGCTACGTGGTACGGCACTTGAAGGGCCTGCAGCGAGACTTTCAGCATGTGGTCACTGTGCCAGAAGGCGCCGATTGGAAGAGCGGCGAGTACATCATCTCCAATGTCGTCTCCGCGGTGGAGGACGCAAAGCGGTCCGGACGCCCATTCTTCATCACGGCGCATTTCGATGACGTGCATCACCCGTACCGAGCGCACCTCGGCAGGTCGGTGCCGAACTTCCCAAGCTCGCAGCGCGACATCTCCGCGTATGACCGCTGCATCGCCCACTTTGACAACATGTTGCGATTCTTGACTTCGTACCTAAAGCAGGCGGGCGCTTGGGACGATACCATCGTGATCCTCACCGCAGACCATGGTGAAGAGTTCGAAGAACACGGTGGTACCATCCATTCGCGTACGTGCTACGTGGAGTCGGTCCACGTTCCGCTCATCGTGCGGATACCGGGCTTCGAGCCGCAGCGAATCTCGCGCCGAGTCGCGCTCACAGATCTCGCTCCCACACTGATCGAAGCCATGTCGCTGCCGCGGGATCGCTTCCCCGTCGATGGCCAAAGCCTGTTCGTTCCCGCACTCGCACCTGGGATGGCGCCTGTCGACCGTCCGATCTTTTGCTCGGTCTTCCAGCTACTGAGCGGCCGAAAGAACTTCTTCACGCGGAGCGTACGGACCGACAAGCACGTGCTGATCTATGAATCCTTGTCGGACCGCGTCGAGCTCTACGACGCGGTGACGGACCCACGCGAGAGCAAAGACATTGCTTCAAGCAATCCCGAGGCGGTCGAAGAACTACGCCAGTTGTTGGGTGCCTCGGCCACCGGCAACCTCTGGGAAGCGCGGCTTTTTCAGTAGTGTGGCCTCCGTAGTCCGTGACAACTTGACCGGGCGGGTGTACTGACGGCCATATGACTTACTATTTCACCCTTTGCTTTGTTTGCCTGCTTGCTGCATGTGGCGATCCTGGTGTTTCGTCGTCGGGCGGGTCGGGCGGCACCCCTCCGCCCCCGTTCGACGGCACCGGTGGTGCTCCTCCGGACGCTCCGGCCATGGAGTTGCGCGATTTCAGTGAGTTCACGTCCTTCCGCTTTTACCAGGCAGGGCCGGAATCGGCATGCGCCGCCGAAGACAAGACGACCTACGTCGAGATTGTGCGGCGTGAGGACGGCAATTTCGACTTCGACTATTCGTATTTGGAGGTCGACGAAGAGTGCGAGGCGCCGCCGTACTTCGAGGAATGCTACGCGTATGACAACGGTGATCCACGAACGCTTACGACCGACGAGGTTTGGCGGATCGATGCACTATTTTCGGAGTTCCTTTTAGTTGATGCTCCCGTCGACTACGAGGCTTACCCGTGGTGTGATGCCGCACCGGGAGGAGAGGTGTGCGAGGCCTTCTTTCGGTGGGACGAAGAGCGGTTGAGCGACTCGCCCTGCGAGCGACTTCGCGTGTCCCGGTCTGCATCGCTTGCTGCTAAGCTAATGTTTGACGTTCTGCGCCTGCGCGAATGACGTGTCGCAGGACCCGGCTTCCCAAAGCTCAGCGTCGGTATGGGATCGTGTAGCCCTCTTTCCGAATCTGGTGCGTCTGAAAGAACCGGACGAGCGCCTGCATTTCCGCGCGGCCCTGGTCGCCCATCTTGTCGTACAGGTTGTCGAGCTCCTTCGGGTCCTTGTTGAGGTCGTAGATCTCGAACGTCTTCTCTCGCTGATTGCGGATGAGCTTCAGCCCGTTTGGCAGCACCATGGCTTGTTTGAGTCTGCCTTCGGCGATGATCGGGCGGGACAACGCGGGGGTCTTCCCCGCTAGGTACGGGACCAAGCTCTGCCCCATGAAGTACGCGGGGGTGGATAATCCCATGAGGTCGAGGATGGTTGGACCGAGGTCCATGAGCGTAACCGGCACGTCGACTTCACGGGGCGGCGCCTGCGGGTGGAGAATCAACAGCGGGACGCCGAGTTGTTCGTCGTAGAGATTCCCACCGTGGAAACTCGTGCCGTGCTCGCCAAAACCCTCACCGTGATCCGAGGAGAAGACGAGGATGGTGCGGTCCGTGAGCCCAAGCTCCTCTAGCAACCGTCTCAACTGACCAATCCGCTCGTCGACCAGCTTGATCTCACTCAAGTATTTCTCCCTCGCCGAACCGTTCTTGATGCGCCCCAGGTCGAACGGGGAGTGGGGGTCTAGGTCGTGGAAGAACAGGAACAAGGGCCCTTCATCATGGCGACGCAGCCGAGCCTCGATCGCGCGCATGATGTCATCGCCGGTCGACCACTTTCCTTTGGTCGACGGGCGTCCCGGCACCGGCGCGATGATTCTCTCTTCGCTGAAGCCCCGGGTCATTCCGTACTCGTTCAGCAGCCAGACGGCTTGCCCAAACTGGACCGTGGGTATGCCCGCATCGGACAAGATCGTCGGGAAGCGAACGGTCGGATCTTCGTGAGGCCACAGCCCCCGCGAACCCTTGCCCTCTGCGACCCAGCGACTCGACCAGAACTGCTGCGAGAAATAGGTCCCCGCCATCACCGACGTCAGCGTGTACACGGTTTGAGAACCCGGGGCGCGTGCACGCGTGAACCAGACCGAGTCGTTGCGCAGCCGATGAAACTCTGGGAATCGCGTTGCGTAGGCGTCGGTCAACAGGTCGGCACGGAGGCTGTCGACGCTGTAGTACAATATGATGGAGTCCGGCGCGACGGGGAGTAGGCCACTTGGAGCAATGTCGTGGCCGTCCGCGGCATGCGTGGATGGGGGAGCCAACGCCTCCGCCTCTCGGTTGAGCCAAGTCCGCGGGAGGAGCGGATTCAAACTGACGCCCCAGGTATGATGGAGGGCCAGAGTAATGCTGTTGGGAGGGCGGAGGAGCGCCGCGCTCAGGCCTAGGGCTCCTCCCAAGAGCAGGGTCGCCCAGAGCAGCCATTGAGGCGCGTGCCAGCGCAGCCCGTGCAACGCGCCGGCCATTGCGCAGCCCGCGCACGCCCCGAAAAGCAGATGAGCCCCAGGGTAGTCGCCCCGAAGAACCCAGTAGTTGCCGATCGCGACGACGAGTGCGCCGAGGAGTGGGAGCAGCCGCCAAGGTCCTCGTGCCAGCCACGTGGCGACGAAAGCCACCATCGGCACACCGAGTGACACGAGCACGATCAGCCCGAGCA
>JABDJF010000723.1 GCA_013002645.1 Myxococcales bacterium | reverse complement strand
CGCCGGACCCGCGAGCGCGAACGAAGCAAGGAGCAAGCCTGTGATGATGGATGGTCGAGTCATATCTTTCCCGTAGACGAGCTTCGTGGTCGGTTTATTCCTCGCAATCCACCGGACGCCAGCCCTTTTCTGCAACAATTGGCATGTTCGTCGCTTTCTCGAGCCCTGCGATGGCGAGGTTGTACTCGGCGGTGGCCGTGAGCCGCTTCGCCCGCGCACCGAAGTAGGCGGAGATCGCGTCCACGAGCTCTCGGGCCGACGTCGTCCCGACTTCGTAGCCCTGGCCGGCCGAGACATACCACTTGCGGGATTCTTTCTCCGAACGCGACCAGCTCGAGACGCGGCGCTTTGCATCTTGAAGTTGCTCGTACAGATCGGTCACTTCGAGCGCGATGCCGAGCTCGGCTTCTTCGGTCTTGCTCTTGAGCGATTCGATTTCCGCTTTGGCCGCCTTGACCCGCGCGTGGGTCCCGCCGAAGTCGAGCTTCCATCGCGCGACGATGCCTGCGAAGGCACCGGCGAAGTTGCCCCGGTCGATGACAAAGGGGTTCTGAACATCGGTGATCCCCGGGGTGCGAGCGAAGGTCGCGCGCAGGGCCAGGATGATATCCGGAAGGTAGCCCGCTCGCTGTACCACGAGGTTGGCATCTCTCGCCGAACGGGCTGCGTGGAGCTGATGGACCTCCGGGCGACTCTCGATGGCGACCTCGACCTGCTCGCTCAGCTCGACGACTTCGCTCTTCACCGTTTCGAGCGGGCACTCGGGCACGACTGCCGGATCAATGCCCGAGAGAATCTCGAGTGCCGCACGCGCCGAGGCTTCCAGTCGAAGCGCTTCGGATTCCCGCGACTCGATCTCCGAAAGGGCCGAAACGAGACGGAAGTAGTCGTTTTGTCTGACCCGTGGGTCGTCTGCTTCGAGACGGGCGCGCAGCTTGTCGACGGCCGTTCGAAGCTTGTCCTTGCCCTCGGAGAGCATCGCCTGCAGGTCGAGTGCGAGCTGGGTGCCGAAGTAGGCGCGTCGCACGTCGAACACCACGCGCGAGAGCGTTCGGTCTCGCTCGTACTCCGCGGCGCTGATGCCTGCCCTCGCGGCCTTCTTCCCCGCGCGATACTTGCCAAACGTGTAGATTGGAATGCCGCCTTCGATCCCCACCTCGCCGCCGGGACCCCAGCGGTTCGCCCAGGGGATCTGAGGGTCCGGGCTGAACGTGGTGGTTCCCCGCGCGCCGGGCGCCACGAAAAACCTCGCCTGCCCTTCGAACTGCATGAAGGGCGAGAGCTTCGCCTCGCGCAATCGGGCCTGCGCGGCATCGATGTCGGACGAGTTCGCCCTCAGACCCGGATAGCGAAGGATCGCGGACTGCGTGAATTCGTCGACGTGTCGGGCACGGGCAGGTAGCGGCGGATCGTCGATCGCGAGCTGCGCTTCGCTGGCGGGCGCGTCCTGCGCGGTCCCCTGCGGCACGACGCCAAGCATCGCCCACGCGGTCACTGCTAGCGCGCAGAACCTAACCATGCGCTTTTTGTAGCTGGAATCGCGCGCTTCGGCCACGAATGGGCAGTTACTTCGACTTCTTCGCGCCGCCGCCGCCCGATTTGGCCTGCTTGTTGTAGCGCTGAATCAAGACGTCGGTGAGATCGAGATTCGAGGGCACCCAGACGACGCCACCTTCATTGGCTTCGATGATCATCGTGTAGCCATCGGTCTGACCGATACGGCGAAGGATGGCCTGCATCTTCTCGAGGATCTTCTGCGTGAGCTCGCCTTCCTTCGTGGAGAGCTCCTCCTGGTATTGCACGTACTCGTTCTGGAGCTCCATCAGGTCGGCCTGGTACTTCTCGACCTTCTTCTTGAGCGCGTCCTGACTCAGGACGTCCTGCTGCCGCTCGAGGCTCTCTTTCTGCGCCTTGAGCGCTTCTTGTTTCTTGTTCAGCGACTGCTGGCGCTCGTCGAACACTTTCTTCAGCCGACGCTTGGCCTGGCGGCCGTCTTCGGTTTCGTTGATGGCGCGCTGAAGATCGACCACACCGATCTTGACTTGCGCATCGACGCTCGTCGCCGATCCAGCAAGAACGACGGTGGCCAACGTGACAGCAATGATTCTACAAAAGCGCATGGAGAGCATCCTTTCAGGCCCGGCCTAGCTAGCCGTTTGGCGCGAGGCGGTCAAGCCGCAGGGGTTATACGCCTGGGCGTCGGGTTTCATTCGGTCAGAACGACTGGCCGATGGTGAACTCGAATCGAATCGGGCTGTCCTGGGGTCGCCGGCGGATCGGAATGCCCCATTCGAATCGCAGCGGCCCGAGCGGGGAGAACCATCTGATCCCAAAACCCACCGAGTAGCGGAGGAAACCATTGATCCCACATGGCCTGGACGACCGGTCTGCTTCCGGCGCGACTGGCGCCTGGCAGTTGCCGAACTGGTCCTTGAAGTCGAACAGGTTCCAGGCATTGCCGCCGTCGGTGAAGATGACGGCCCGAATGCCAACCGCCTCGATGAGCGGGAACTCGAACTCGATGTTGTAGAACGCCTGGAAGTCGCCTCCGATGGGGCGGCCTTGGAAGACGATTGGAAGATTCGGGTCGCCAGCCGATGCAACGCCCGCGTGCGGGCCCACCGATTGAAGCCGGTAGCCGCGAATCGTAAAGATGCCCCCGAGGTAGAATCGCTCGAAGACGGGAACCTTCCTTCGGGACGTGAGCAGCCCCATCTCCATGTTGACCTTGAAGATCACTGGTCCGAACGCCCTCTGGTAAAAGCGCGCGAATGCGGTCTGCCGAATGAACGTGTTGTCGGAGCCGAGGTACTGGTCGGCGATTTGGACCGCGTAGTTTGCGAAAATGCCGCCGGTCGTCGAGAGACGATTGTCGCGGCTGTCCCAGTTGATCGTCAAGCGCAGCGAGCTGGTGATCCCGTCCCGGAACGCGTCGGCGATGAAAATGTTCGAGAAGGTGTTGGCAAGCTGGCCGCCGCCGACGCCGAGCAAGCTGCCTCGGGGCTGCGAGATCTTCACATTCTCGAACTCGTACCGGAGGAAGATGCGGAAGCGCGGGTTGAAGAGCGGGTGCCCGGTCGTGAGATTGGCGCCCGTCGAGTCCTGACGGAAGTCTCGGAAGTCCCTGATGCGTTTGAAAATTCCGAAACCCAGGCTCCACTCCGAGCCGAGGAACCAGGGTTCGACGAAGTTCAGGTCGATCTGCTGTCGGATGCCGGAAACCTGGAGGTTGAGGCCCAGGGACTGACCGCGGCCGAAGAGGTTTTGTTGCTGAATCTGCGCGGTGACGATGAAGCTCTCGAGCGATGAAAAACCGGCGCCGACCTGAAAGGTGCCGGTTGGCTTCTCGGCGACCTCGACGTTGATCACCATCTGGTCACGAGCGGTTCCTTCCTCCTCCGAGACGTCCACCCGTTCGAAGTAACCGAGCTGATTGACGAGGGCGCGGCCGTCTTCGATCCTGCTCTGGTTGTAGAGGTCACCCTCGCTGAGCCGGAACTCTCGGCGGATCACAGCGTCGCGCGTCTTGGTATTGCCGCGGACGTGGAGCCGCTGAATGTAGACCAGCGGCCCTCGAAGGATGTTGATGGTGACGTCGACCAAATGATTGGCTTCGTCGAGGTCCGTGCCCGGAACCATCTCGACCAAGGCGTATCCATTGTCTCGGTAGGCCCGGCTGATCTCTTCGATGCCCTCAGCGATTTTGGTTCGACTGAACCAGTCGCCGGCCTCGAGCCTGACCATCTCGCGGAGCTCGCCCTTGGGTGCGATGGTCTCCACTTCGTTGCCCGCGCCGTCGGTCTCCATGACGTCAAACTCGCGAATTCGGAATCGCGGACCCTCTTCGACAGGAATGGTGATGTCGACGTAGGCCCGGTCTGCGGTGAGCTCGACCGTCGGGCGACCTGGCCGCATCTGCAGGTAGCCCTTGTCGTAGTACCAGGCCTGGACACGCGTCAGATCCTCGTCGAACGCGGAGCGGCTGAACTTGTTGCGATCGCTGAGGAACGAGAACATGCCGGTCTCGTTGGTTTGCATGATCTTCAGCAACTCGGCGGCGGGAAGCTCCTTGTTCCCGACGAAGCTGATGCGTCGAACCTCGACCTCCGCGCCCTCGTCGATTTTGAAGACGATGTCGACCTGGTTGCTGTCCCCGGGAACTCGCTTGAGCTCATAGTCGACGTCAGCCAGAAAGAAGCCCTCCTCGGAGTAGAGCTGGCGCATCGCATCGGCCTGCGACTCCACGTCGGGCACCGAAAGAATCGTTCCCGGCTCGAGGGTGATGGTCTCGTCGATGTCGTCTTTGTCGAGCTCGTCATTGCCCTTGTAGATGACTTTGCGGATGGCGGGGCGCTCGACGAGACGGATGGTCAGTTTGATGCCGGCGCCGAGTGGGTCGGACTCGATCTGCAGGTCGTCGAAGTACGCCATGTTCCAGAGCGCCTTGGCGTCCCGTGTGACGGCCGGGTCGGTGCAAATCGACCCTCTTCGGAGCTTCATCGTGACGCGAACGTCATCGGGGTCGACGCGACGTGCGCCGATCACGACGATGCGTCGAATCTCTTTGCCGTGACAGCTCGTTCGCGGAACCCGAATCGCGGCGTTTGGGTCCTCGACCGGTTCGTAGTCCTCGCCTTCGGCGTCGGGCTCAGCCGGGAGGGGCTTGGGCGGCCGCTGCGGCTGTGGGGACGTCCGCACGGGCCGCGTGGCCGGCGCGGACGGACCCGGCATGTTCTCCTCACTCTGGGCGCCCGCGACGGAAGCGAGCCCTGCGAGCATCAGGGCTATGGCAGAGGCGGAAAGGCGCATTGTAATGTGGGGCGATCCGGGCGGCTATAGCCGTGCCCTAACAGGGGGTCAAGCGGGTTTTCCTTGGTTTTCAAGGGGTTGAGCGCGACGTTCATCCGAATCGATGCAGCCGTCTTTCATCGAGACCCGCCTCGGCATCATGTCGGCAAAGTCGCGGCTGTGGGTCACGATGAGGAACGTAATCCCATGGCGACGATTCAAATCGAAGAAGAGCGACTGCACCGAAGCGCTGGTCTGGCTGTCGAGGTTGCCGGTCGGCTCATCGGCGAGCACCAGCTTCGGCTCCATGAGCAGCGCCCTGGCAAGCGCCACACGCTGCTGCTCTCCGCCGGAGAGCTCGCCCGGCCGATGGGTCAGCCGCTCCGAGAGCCCAACCTCGTCGAGCAGCTGCTTGGCCCTCGTTTCGAACCGCCGCCGCCCTTGTATCAATCCTGGCATCATCACGTTTTCCAGGGCCGTGAATTCGGGCAGCAGATGATGGAATTGGAAAACAAAACCGATACTTCGATTTCTAAACTCGGCTAGATCCGAGCTTCCAAGACGGGTGACGTCCTGGCCCGCGTACAGAATCTGGCCTTCGGTCGGGAGATCGAGCGTCCCGATCAAATGCAGCAGAGTGCTCTTCCCGGCGCCCGAAGGACCCACGATCGTGACCATCTCCCCGCCGCCGATATCGAGGTCGATGCCCTTGAGAACCTCGAGCGACCGTCCTTCGTGCTGGAAGGTTTTGGTCACGTTTTGTACGGAGACGAGTGGATCGGACATCGTACGCGCGCGGTTTCAGTCGTAACGGAGTGCGTCGACAGGCCGCACTCGACTCGCTTGATACGCGGGAAAGAGCGTTGCCGCCAGGCATACGAGCACCGTGGCCGCGCCGACGACGGCAAACTCGCTCGGATCGAGGTGCACCGGCAGCTTGTCGATGTAGTAGACCTCCGGATTCATACGAATTCCGAAGTGTTCCGCAGCAAACGTGAGCACGAAGCCAAGCCCGAGCC
>JABDJF010000694.1 GCA_013002645.1 Myxococcales bacterium | reverse complement strand
GGCGCGAATTGTTGGTACTTCCGAGGGTGCCGTCCGTGTCCGCGCACATCGCGCCTATTCGACTTTGAAACAATTGTTGGTTCTGGAAATACGTGGGGATGAATGACTAGTGGCAGCAATAGGCCCGAGTCCGGCCTCGGAGAGCGATTGCGCGAGCTCGATCCGCCGGACATGCCGGGCGACGACGAGCGAATGGACCGCATGTTCACCAGCATGAAAACGGAGTGCGACCAGAACGACCGTTCGATTGCCGGCTTCCTGAGAAGCCGTTCCACGACCGTGCGGCGGGTGATCGTGCTTGGCGTGTTCGCCACACTGGCCGTCGTCGGTTGGTTCGCATTCCCCCTGGTGGGCGATCAAGCCCGCACGATTCAATGGGCGATCAGCCTGGTGGCCTTCTGTGTCCTGTTGGTGATTGCGATGTTCATGGTCACGCGGCCCGTTCACCTCCCTGCCCTACCGTACTGGCAGTCCGTGTGCCTTGTTTGCATCGCCCTCGGTGCAACCGTGCTGGCGGCGTTCTGGCCGCACCCCGCGGCGCAGGCAGCAACGCACGAGCACACTCACAGCGTCATGGCGGGGGCTTGCATGGGGGTCGGTCTTCTGCTCGGAGTCCCGGTCTACGCGCTGCTTCGCCTCGTCGATCGTGGCAATGCGCTCGGAAGTCTCGTCGCCGCCGCGGCCGCGGGGCTTGCCGGGAACTTCGTCCTCAAAGCGCACTGCGCAGTCCCAGGCACCTCACACGAGCTTTTGGGCCACGCGTCAGTCGCGGTGTTGTTCGTGGTCGGTTTGAGCTTGGTTCACCGCTTCGTTCCAGCGAAATAGCCCACGCCGGTCGCTCAACAGGTTCCCTGCTCCTCCGCCCAAAAAGCAGCTATGCTTCCGCCGCCGAGGAGGATCTGTGAGCGAAGAGCTACGGCGCGACTTCAACGAAAAGGGTATCCAAAAGGTCAAGGTCGGTGGTTTCGACGTCGACGGCGTGCTGCGCGGCAAATACATCAGCCTGGAGAAGTTGTGGTCCGCCCTCGACAAGGGATTCGGCTTCTGCGACGTCATTTTCGGCTGGGACATCTGCGACCAACTCTACGACAACGCAACGGTGACCGGCTGGGAAACGGGCTACCCCGATGCTTTGGCCCGAGTCGATGCGTCGTCCTTTCGCGTTCTTCCTGACGCTCCGGACACCGCGAACTTCCTCGTCGACTTCTACACCCAGGACGGCAAGCCCCACCCGGCATGCCCGCGGAACTTGCTCAAGAAGGTCATCGGGAAGGCTGGCGACGCCGGCTTCACGGCCAAGTTCTCGGCCGAGTTCGAATTCTGGGTGTTTCAAGAGACGCCGGAGTCGATGCACGCAAAGGACTTTCGCAACCTCGATCCGCTGAGCCCCGGTATGTTCGGGTACTCCTGGTTGCGCGCGGGACAGCATCAGGCCCTGGTCGATGACATCTTGGACACGTGCACCGAGTACGACGTCGAGATTGAAGGGCTCCACACCGAAACGGGCCCGGGCGTTTGGGAAGCGGCACTGCGCTACGACGATGTGCTCGCCGCGGCGGACAAGGCGGCTCTCTTCAAGACGACGCTCAAGCAGATCTGTGCGCGGCACGACCTTTCGGTGACCTTCATGGCCAAGTGGAACGCAGACTTGCCAGGCTCGAGCGGGCACATTCACCAAAGCCTCTGGGACGAGGGAGAGCAGATCAATCTCTTCGCGGCTGCGGGAAGCGACAGGCTGAGTGAGACGGGGCGTCACTACTTGGGAGGTCTGGTGAACCTCGCTCCCGAGCTCACGGCCCTCTACTCGCCCTTCGTCAACAGCTACAAGCGCTACGTCCCTGGAGTCTGGGCTCCCCTGAACGCATCCTGGGGAATCGAAAACCGGACCTGCGGCTCGCGCGTCATCCTCGGTCCGACCGATCACGCAACGCGAATCGAGTTCCGGCAGACTGCCGCGGATATCAACCCGTACATCGCGATGGCAGCGTGCTTGGCCGCGGGCCTGTATGGGATCGCTAAAAAGCTCGAGCCTCCGGTCATGACGAAAGGCGACGCGACGAGCGACAGCGACCCCACGCTGGCCCTTCCCCTCACACTCGAGGCGGCCGTCGAGCGCCTCCGAGCAAGCGAGGCCGCCCGGATCGCGCTTGGCGACGAATTCATCGATCACTTCATCCGCACTCGAGACTGGGAGTGCCGCGAGTATCGCAAGGCCGTGAGCGACTGGGAGCTTCGCCGGTATTT
>JABDJF010000688.1 GCA_013002645.1 Myxococcales bacterium | reverse complement strand
AGCCCGAAGCTTCATGCGCCCCCCGAGAGGCGCTAGCCCATCCCCCAGACGGTTTCCAGCTGACCCGCATCCTTGCCGAGCTTGCTACGCAGCCGAGAGATGTGAACGTCGAGTGTTCTTCGGCTGCCGTCTTGCGCCGGGTCGAGCGCCGCGTCGACCAGGGCTTCGCGGGTGACCGCCGAACCTTTCCTTCGCGCGAGGAGGGCCAGAATTTCAAACTCGACGGGAGTCAGTGAAAGGGTTCCCGACCCGTTGCTGACTTCGCGGCGCTCGAGATCGACCCGAATGGCTCCAACGACGAGGCGTTCGGTTCCGACCAGATTCGGGCGCCGCAGACAGGCCTGGACGCGTGCGATGAGCTCTTCGGGAAAGAACGGTTTGGTCACATAGTCGTCGGCGCCGAGCTTGAGCCCACGAATCTTGTCCGCCGTGTCGTCTCGGGCGCTGAGGATCAGGACCGGCACTTCGGACTTTACGCGGTAGCGTTTGAGCAAGTCCATGCCGTAAGTCCCTGGCAACATGAGGTCCAAGACGATGACGCGATAGTCGTCGGGATCGAGGTCGCGCGCCGCGTCGCCGTCCTGGACCCAGTGCGGGTCGAACCCTGCTTGCGAAAGAGTCTGTACCACTTGTTGGCCAAGGGCGACGTCATCTTCCACGAGCAGGATTCGATTGGACACCGGGTTCTCCAGCTAGTTCTGGTCTTGAGAATGACGGCGTTCGAAGCGCTGTTCCATTCGTTCGATCTTGTGCTCTCGCTTCAGCAATCGAAGGTCCTCGCGCTGCTCACAGCTGAGGTTCGCATAGATTTGGTCCTCGGTCGCGAAACGCAGCTCTTGCATGGCCGTGAACTTCTCTTTGCCGCGCGGCATGTCCCGGATCTCCTGACCCTGCGCTTGAGTCCGCTCCATGATGGCGCGAATACTCGATTCCTGTGCGTCGTTCAGGCTCAGACGCTGGGTCATCTCAGTCAGATGCTCCTCCATCTTTTCAGCGGACCAGAGACCGCGTTCGCCGTGAGGTCCTCCGTGAGGACCCCCGTGCGCCAACGCAACGCCTCCGACGGTCAGCGCGATTGCCATGACGCCCCCGAGCATGGCGGCGACGATGGTTGCTTTGTTGATGAACTTCATGAGTTTTCCTTTCTTGGAGGTTCCGCCTCCTCATGAAGTAAAGGACTCGAACCTTAAGCGATTCTTAACACGGGCGGATTTTCTCGTTTTCCGCTAGTTTCGCGGGGTGTCTCGCTCTTTTCTCGTCCTCGACATCGAAACGGTTCCCGATCCCGACCTGGTCTGGGATGCAGCGGTCGGCGGCTTTCCCCCAGCGCCATTCCATCAAGTGGTGGCGCTCGGCGTTCTGTGGCTCGACGGGAACTACGAGCTCCAGAAGCTCGGTGCCTTTGGTGGAGAAGAAGACGCACCGCCCGATGAGTCGAAGGTTCTTCAGGAGTTCGCCGATTTCATCGGAAAACGGCACCCCACCATGGTGAGCTTCAACGGCCGGCGATTTGATCTGCCCGTCCTCGCCAATCGCATGCTGAAGCATGGCGTGCCATTCCCTGCGTACTATGCAGGGCGCAGCGGAGGCGCCGACTATCGCTATCGCTATAGCGACGAAGGTCACATGGACTTGGCTGACGTGCTCACCGACTACGGCGCGAGCCGAATGCCGAGTCTAGGCGCGCTCGCGCAACTGGTCGGCATGCCGGGCAAAATGGAAGTCGATGGCTCGAAAGTGCAGAGCATGTTCGAGCACGGCCGCTACGCGGAGATCCGAGACTATTGTCTACACGACGTCGTTCAAACGACCTTCGTGTTTCTCCGCTCCGAGCTCTTGCGAGGCCGCCTGAGTCTGGCGGACTACCGTGAGCGGGCCAAGGCGCTTTGGGACGCGCTCGAACAGGATTGCCGCGTGGTCGCGGTCCTGGCGCATGCAAACAAGCCTCTTGCCCTGCTAAGCGATTGAATTGAATGTATTAATTCCGTTTGTCCGGTTTTCATCGCCCCTTAAGAGCTTCGTAAGATCTGCCTTCGTCCGAGTGGGTGAACCGTGGGGAGAACCCCGCGAACCAATCACGAAAAGACAAGGAATCATCATGCGAAATCTGCTTCACTTTGGGCTGTTTGCCCTCGCGCTCACAGCCGTGACCCAGGCCAGTGCAGACGACGACAGCGACTACCGTCGCGGGAAAAAAGTAATCGTCACGTACGACGACGGCCCTCGCCAGGTTCGGCCGGCGCGCGCGAGCTTCGAGTCGCCACGAGTGGTCTACGACCAGCGAAGGACGTTTCACAACCCGCGCAATGCGACCCACGTTGCACGCCGGGACTATTTCGACCAGCGCGAGGACCTGGAACAGATCGTTCGGATCAGCCAACGTTGGGAGCGGGCCACCGCAAACCGAAACGCGGATGCACGGTGGAACGTCAACCGACGACTCGACGCCTGGCTCGAGCGCGAGATTCGTGAATCCGTTGGTGAACCCCGAAGCCAGCGCTACGCGCAAAAGCTTCGCATGCTCAGTAACCAGCTTGCAGCGCTGGAGCGGGATCGCCATCGCACGCGAGGCTATCTCGACCGTGGCCACAGGGGACGCGGCCACTACGAGCGTGGCTACTACGGTCGAGGCCACTACGCGCGCAGCCAACGTAGTTACGACGAGCGGAAGGCTGCGATTCTCGACGAGCTCGTCCGGCTGTCCGAGCGACAGGTGCAGCGCGCCGCATCGAACCTTCGCTACCCGTACCGTGTATCGTTTGCTCGTCGCTGAGCAACCGAACCCATGAAGTCGCAAGTGCCCTGGCAGTCGCCGGGGCGCTTCCTTTTTAACTGCCGCTAAATGCCGCGCGTTCCTCTTCGAGCGCGCGCTCGATGTTTCCACAGACGATTTCGCAGAGCTTGAAGACGGCTGGATCAGACACCGAGTAGTAGGCCGAGTTCCCGCGCTTCTCCCGTTTGACCAAGCGATGCGCAAGCAGGGTGCTGAGGTGCTTGGAGACATTGGGCTGGGTGCTGCCGGTCGCGTCCACCAGGGCCGTCACCGTGCGCTCTCCGTTGGCCAGCTCGTTGAGAATCTGCAGCCGTAGCGGGACTCCGAGGATGCGGAAGCGCGTGGCGACAGAGTCGAGATTTTGAGGGTTCAGGGCGGTTTTGGCCATCGCCTTCCACCTATAGCGCCCTTTCAGCAAAAAATCACCACTTGACTATATGATTATGTGGTCATATAAGAAGGTTCGAGTTCAATCCCAGTTCAAACGGAGCCGATGTCCATGAAGCGAAAGATTCTCGATTTCCCGATTCAACACGCACGCCTGGTCTTCGTGGGGCTGGCCGTCCTCACGATTGGTCTCGGTTCTGCGATTCCTTCGATCAAGATCGATACCGACCCTGAGACGATGCTGTCGGCCGAGGACCCCGCCCGCGTCTTTCACAATGAGACCAAGGAGGAGTTCGC
>JABDJF010000686.1 GCA_013002645.1 Myxococcales bacterium | reverse complement strand
GCCGAACGTAGGCTCAGGGCGACGATCAAACAGTGGCGGACCAAGAGCGTCGAGATCCACCCGGGGTCTTGGAAGGAGTTCCTGGCCGGACGCGCCGCCCATGGCGACCCAAGGGCAGTGCATCGCTTGACCCGCAAGTCACGAAGGGTGGCCGTCAAGACCCGTGAACGCCGACTTCATGGGCCGCCCTCTCCCGAGTTGCGCACGAGTCGTGGGAGCATCGTTCACAACCTGCCAGGTGGGATACGGCTTCGAGAGTCAGCGGGATCAATCGAGCTGCTCGGCGAGGCCCGAGAAGAGGCGCTAAAGCAGCTCGCGAAGGTCGCCAAGCGAAGGTTCGGGTCGGGGCGCGTTACGCTACTCGGATCGCGGCGCGTACAAGAGCGACTGGCTGAACTGGCTGCCGCGCAAGGGTTGGAAATTGGTGAAGAGCGCCAGCGCTGATGTCCCTGGTTGCTGGCATCAAGCAATTGAAAGACAAACACGCGCCGGCGATGTTCTCGAACGATTCTTGCTCGGTTTTTCGCGGGATTGCCGGCTTAGCCGAATGCGCGCACAGTAAGTGGCGGTGATATTTGGATTGAGACACTCCCTCTTTCTCGTTCAAGCAGTGGCTCTCATGTCGATCTGCCTGCAGAGCGCCAGCTGTGCGAGTGAGACTATCGAGTCTTCGGACGGTGCTCCCACGACCCCTGCGCCACCGAATTCGCCCGGAGATCCGAGCGCGCCTAGTGATCCCGCGTCACCTGGGGATCCCACGTCACCCGGGGATCCGAGCTCACCTGGGGATCCGAGCTCGCCCCCACCCCCAAACCAAGTTCTGCCCACGCTGGCGGCCACGCGCCTCGTGGTAGATGACGCGTTCGCCACGGCTCCTCTGTGTGCCAATTGCCACGCCAATGTGCAGGGCTCAGACGCGATGAGAGACGAGGCCTCGAGGTCGATCGGCCCGTTCGACCTGTGGCGGTCAAGCATGATGGCAAATGCTGCGCGCGATCCTCTGTGGCGGGCAATGATGTCGGCCGAGATTGCCGCCACACCATCCCGCAAAGCAGAGATCGAAGCGAAGTGCTTTTCGTGTCACAGCCCGATGGCCAAGCGGGCCGGGCTAGAGGACGGAACACTCCCCACGCTGGAGATGGTCGACACCGATACGGACCGAAGCCAAATCCTCCTCGACGGTGTGTCGTGCACCGTCTGCCACCAGGCAACGGCCGAAAACCTTGGCGAGGAGTCGAGCTACTCCGGCAACTTCGTCTTGAACGAGTACCGGGATATCTATGGCCCACATGCCAACCCGTTTGGCATGCCGATGAGTCGCATGAGCGGCTACGACCCCGTCTACGGGAACCACGTGTTGGAGTCTGCGCTCTGCGGCATCTGCCACACGCTCTTCACAAACACTTTGGACCCAGACGGAACTCCAACGGGTGATCGATTCGCCGAGCAAACGCCGTACCTCGAATGGCGCAATTCGATCTACAACGATGAGGCCGCGACCCTTTCGGCCGACGCGGCGTCCTGTCAAGACTGCCACCAGCCGAAGACGAGTGTCGATGGGGTGGAGATCCGGACCGAGATTGCCCAAATCGGGGGCATGCACGGCGGAATGGGCGGCGGGATGTTTTCCGCACGCAGCCCGTACGGACGCCATGTTTTCGTAGGGGCCAACACCTTTGTGCCAACGCTGATCCGTGACAACGCGGCGGAGCTCCAGCCGAACGCCTCAACAGCGGCCTTGAATGCTACGATCGCCGCGGCGCGCGAGGAGCTGCAAGAGCGAACGGCGACCCTAGACCTCGCACAGGCTTCTCGCGAGGGCGACCACGTTCGCGTGTCCCTTCGTTTGGAGAACCTTGCGGGGCACAAGCTCCCGACTGGGTTTCCAAGCCGGCGCGCTTGGGTCCGATTGCAAGTGATCGATGACAGCGGGCGGGTCGTGTTCGCTTCGGGCGTGACAGACAGCAAGGGGCGACTCGTGGACCTTGACGGCAACGTCTTGGCAACCGAAAACGCAGGCGGCCCGATTCAGCCACATCGAAACGTGATCTCCAGGGATGATGAGGTGCTGATCTTCGAGGACATCATGGG
>JABDJF010000670.1 GCA_013002645.1 Myxococcales bacterium | reverse complement strand
AAAGCGCTCGTAATAGGGGATGACCGTCTCGACGCGCGTCTGTTGAAGCATGACTTCAGACACCCAAATTGCGTAGGGGTCGCGGGTCTGGCGCCAAGGAAGCTCGCGGGCCGCCTCGTCGTACCAGCCGAGCAGCTTCTGCCGAATCGCCACCATCAGAAGTCCCCGTGGAAGAGGCGCTCCGGGTTCTCGAGCGTTTCAATGACGTCATACGCAAACGCAGCGCCAACGTGTCCATCGACGCCACGGTGATCGAGCGAAAGCGACAGCAACATGACCTTGCCCACGACGATGTTCCCGTCGCGAACCACGGGCTTTTCCTTGATGCGGTGGACCCCCAAGATGCCCAGCTCTGGGTGATTGAGGATCGGTGTCGCAAGAAGGCCGCCGCGTTTGCCGAGTGAGGTCACCGTGAACGTGGAACCCCGCAGATCTTTGGGCGCAATCGTTCCGTCCCGCGCCGACCGTGCAAGGACCTCAATCCGGCTCGCCAGCTCGAAGAGCGGGAGTTGGTCCGCGCCGTGTACGACCGGAACCATCAGTCCGGCCTCGGTCGCGGTGGCCACCCCGATGTTGTAATATTTCTTGTAGACGAGCTCATGGCTACGCTCGTCGACCGCAGCGTTGAGCGCCGGATGCCTGGGCAGCGCGTCGGCCACGGCTTTGACCACGAAGGGCAAGTAGGTGAGCTGGACCCCGCGGCGCTCCGCTTCGGGCAAGAGTTGCTGCCGAAGATCTACGAGCCCCGACGCGTCACACTCCTCGACGAAGGTGAAGTGCGCTGCGGTCGTCTTGGAGCGGTGCATCCGTTCTGCGATCGCGCGACGCATCCCGAGGATCGGGCGGCGCTCTTCGAGCGTTGCGTGCGTCCGCTCACCCGCGACCAGCAGACGAACGTCATCCTCGGTCACCCGCCCTTCTATCCCGCTCGGACGGACGCGCCGAAGGTCCACGCCCAGCTCGTCGGCCAAGCGTCGCGTCGCGGGGGTCGCCAGGGGCTTCGCCTCGAAGTAAGCGGTCTCGGCGCCGTCCCCCCGGCGCCCCGGTCCCGGTTTCTGAACCGGGCTCGGTCCCGGCCCCTCGGCCTCGGCCCCGGCTCCGACCTGAAATAGCCCCGCCCCCGGTAGCCGGTCCCGAATCTCCCCGACGGCGGTCGCCGGCGGCCTCGAAGAGACAGGCGCCGCATCCATGTTCGACGCCGCCTCGGACTCCAAGGTGAGGAGCACCTGCCCCACTTGGGCGATGGCGCCCACTGCGAAGCAAATTCGCTCCACCCTCGCCTCGCATGGCGCGCCGATGGTGACGGTCGCCTTGTCGGTCATGACCTCCACCATCGGGTCATCCTCGGCGACCGTGTCGCCCACGGCCACGAACCACTCCACGATCTCGCCTTCGGTCACCCCTTCGCCTACGTCCGGAAGCTTGAAGTCGAGGCGTGCCATCGCTCAGTACCTCGCCGTTTCCAAAAGCGCCGGAGCGATGCGGTGAGCCAGCGGAAGATACTCGCGCTCGTGCGTCAAAGGGAAGGGAGTGTCCCAGCCGGTAACGCGCACCGGGGGAGCCTCGAGGTGTAGGAATGTACGCTCGGTGACCAGCGCAACCAGCTCGCCTCCGAAGCCACATGTCCGCGGCGCCTCGTGCACGATCACGATGCGGCCGGTCTTCTTCACGCTCGAAGTGATGGTTTCGATATCGAGCGGCCAAAGGGTTCGGAGGTCGATCACTTCGACGTCGACGCCATCCTTCGACACCTGTTCGGCGGCTGTGAACGCTTCGTAAAGCATCGCCCCCCAGGCCAGGCAGGTGACCTGCTGACCGGGCCGAACGACCTTGGCTTGGCCGAGCGGCACCCGATAAGCGGTATCCGGAACGTCCATTTTCACTGCGCGATACACGCGCTTCGGTTCGAAGAAGACGACCGGGTCTTCGTCCGCGATCGCTTCGAGCAGAAGCCCCTTTGCATCGTAGGGGTTCGATGGACAGACGACCTTCAGTCCGGGGGTGTGGATGAACAAGGCCTCGGGCGACTGGGAATGATACTGACCACCGCGAATGCCGCCGCCGTAGGGGGTGCGGACCACCATCGGCACGTGAAACTCGCCGGCCGTTCGATACCGATACTTCGCTGCTTCGCTGACGAGCTGGTCGAAGCCCGGGTAGATGAAGTCCGCAAACTGAATCTCGGAGACCGGGCGAAGCCCGTGAAGCGCCATACCGATCGCGGCACCGAGGATGCCTGTTTCCGACAGCGGCGTATCGATCACCCGGTCGGGGCCAAACTCTTCTCGCAGCCCCTGGGTAACACGAAAGACGCCGCCCAAAATGCCGATGTCTTCGCCCATCAGCAGGACGTTCTCGTCTTCTCGAAGCGCCTCCCGCAGCGCGCTGCGGATGGCCTGAACGAGATTCATC
>JABDJF010000631.1 GCA_013002645.1 Myxococcales bacterium | reverse complement strand
GTTACCAGGACTGGACCATTTTCCGGAAGCTGCCCGTTTTGCTCCATTCGGTGCAACGCGAGTGCTGCCGTATAGCCCGCAGTGCCAATCTGCATCGCCTGCGCGGCGGTCATATCGTCCGGAACCGCGATCACCGCGTCGGCCGGTACCCGTGCGTACTCGGCGTAGCCACCGTCAAGCGTCTCGCTAAGCCCGCATCCGTTAACCAGTACTGCATCCCCTTCGTTGAAACGTCCGTCTTCGGAGCTGACAACTGTGCCGGCAAGATCAATGCCACCGTTTAGCGGATACTTGCGCAGGATGCGGCCCGTGCCCGTTGCGGCCAGCGCGTCTTTGTAGTTGATGGTCGAGTGGCTTACGCGAATCACGACCTCACCCTCGGTTAGTTCGTCCAGGTTCATTTCTGTGAAACCGGCGACGATCTTTTTGCCTTCCAGGTTTATTCGATAGGCGCGGAAAGCCTGCATGGTTTTGTCCTTTGGATTCTCGTTTGTTCTTTGGTCTTGATCCGGACAGCCGGACTTCAAGACCCATTGCGCTTCAAGCGCACATCGAGACCGAGTAGACAGCTAAGCTCGGTCAAACCCGGCACGGTGTCGGGTTGATTCGGACAGCGGTCGTACTCGGTCTCTGGCGCGCGATCAAGGTCGTGTGAGCCCGCCCCATCATGATTCACCGGCACTCGACGCAGCGGCCCTCGTTTTGGCGACGGGGCCAAAGACCTTTGCCACGCCCAAGCGCAGGACGAGCCAGGTGGTGAGCCGAGGCAGGAGTGCGGCGAGCACGGCAACGGGGCGCAAGGGGATGGGGTTCACGAACACTTCGGGCAGGTCGCGCTTGACGGCGCGTACGACGGCGCGCGCAACACTCTCGGGGCGGGAGGTGCCGAGAGTCCAGGGCGCTCTGATGCCGAACTCCTGCGAAAGGTCGTCGTACATCCCAGATTCGGTCACGAAGCCCGAGCAGATGGCGGAGCAACCGACTGGGTAGCCCTCGGATTTGGCCGTGGCGCGAAGGCCTCGCGAGAGGCCGACCATCCCGTGTTTAGTCGCGCAAAGGGGCTCGGAATACGGAGTGCCGAACAGACCGTTCGCCGCCGAGATGTTCACGATGTGGCCTCGACCCCGTGCGATCATCTTCGGGAGGAGGAGCCGCGCAAGGACCATCGGCGCCCGCAAGTTCACTTCGACCGCTTCGTCGAGTCGCTCGACCGGGATCTGGTCGAACGGCATGGCATATTCGGCCCCCGCGTTGTTGACCAAGACGTCGACTCCGTCGCTTTCCGCTTCCGCTTGCTCGGCAAGCACCTGAACAGCTTCGCGGTCCGCGAGGTCGGTCGGAATGCACTGCACCTTACAACCTGTGGCGCGAAGCTCATCTGCGACGCGCTCGAGCCCTTCGGCGGAACGCGCAACGAGAATGAGGTTCATGCCTTCGGCCGCCAGCGCGCGAGCGATGTAGACGCCCAGTCCACGCGAGGCGCCCGTGACCAATGCGGTTCGGTTTTGGAGATCTCTCATCGCCTTCCTCTTCGCTGGAGCTTGGTTTGGAGATCTACGCTACGCATCTTGCGTGCGAGGGGTCCATCGGAATTTGTGGAACCGGCGCGGCCGAGCCCCTGCACCCTCCCCTCCGATTCCCGCTGTCTCGGCGCCTCTCTTGGTGCCCCCGGCTGCTCCCGCCCAGTGCCAGAATCAGTCGCGCGAGCCTACCTGCACGCGACGTGATCGACCGGTCCGGTCAGCGACTCCCGGGCGCACAGCTCTTCCACGGTGCCCGCTTGCGACTCGATGTCCACGCACTTCATGTGCTCCCACGCGATGGTCAGCGGGTCGGTATCGCGCACTCGGTATCTAGCGTTCTCGTAGCGTAGCCACTGCTGCTGACCGGCTGCGTTACGAGTCGTGATCTCGAGGTGTTCGCACGGCTTCCACTTTGAGCCCGTGCATCCGCTTGTCAGCACGAACGCTGCGAGTAGAGCGACCAAACGCATTGGCGCAGCCTACCAGGCCCCGGCGCACCCGCTGCGCCCCCCCGCCCCACACGCAAAACCTGCACGTAGAATCGGCTGTTCACTAAAGAATTACGTATTCCCGACCGCAGCCCGGCGACACACGCTAGCTACAGACCCTGTGGGTCGGGGAGGTTCTTATGCGTTGGTTATCAACTTTGTTTTTCGTGCTCGCGCTGAGCGTCATGGGGTGCGACACGACGGTCGACGGCGGTAGTGGTGGCTCTGCTGGCGACGGCGGAAGCGGTGGCGATGCCGGAAGCGGTGGTAGCGGTGGTACGGCTGGTGACGGGGGAAACGGCGGTGTCGGTGGCAGCGTGACTGAAGCAATCGAGGAGATGTTGGTCGGCCGCTGGTGGCTCGATTGGGATCAAGCAGTGGGCGACCCGGCGCCAGAGGGAAACGGCATCCCTAGCTTCACGGCTGAGGGGTGGGCCAACTACGACGTCAAATTTCCGAGTGTCACTCCATCTATCCCCGACTGGTGCAGGCGGTACGCTGACTGGTCTCTTTTTGACGTGGTCAGTGAGACCGAATTTGGCTACGCGCTCACTTATACTC
>JABDJF010000628.1 GCA_013002645.1 Myxococcales bacterium | reverse complement strand
GATGTGCTTTTTGCGATCGAGGATGTGGACGCAGCCGTCTTCGTCCTTTTTGCCGACATCGCCGGTGTAGAGCCAACCGTCGATGACGGTTTCCGCAGTCGCGTGCGGATTCTTGTAGTAGCCCTGAAACACGCATTTGCCGCGGACCAGGATCTCTCCGTCATCGGCGATGCGGTCCTCCACGATGCTAAGGGCGCGGCCGACAGAGCCGAGCTTCACTTGACCCGGGACGTTGGCGTGGGTGATGACGGTCGACTCCGTCATTCCGTACATCTCGTAGATCGGAAACCCCGCCGCCCAGAAGAACTCGAGGATTTCGGGCGCAATCGGTGCGGCGCCGGTGATGAAGTAGCGCACGCGCCCGCCGAACACCGCACGCAGCTTGGAAAACACCAGGCGATCGGCGAGGCGATACTCGAGCTTCAAGCCAAAGGGGATCGGCTTCCCTGCCTGCCAGAGCTGTACCGACTCTCGGCCGACTCTCTCGGCCCAGCGGAAAATGCGCTGCCGTGTCGGAGGCGCTTGCTCGACGGTGCTCATGATCTTCGCGTAAGCCTTCTCGAAAATTCTCGGCACGCTTCCAAAGATCGTCGGCTTCACCTCGACCACCTCTTCGAGCACTTTCGCGATGCTCGATGCGAAGTAGGTGCCCATCCCGGTGTTGATGCGTCCGTAGAATGCGAGAATGCGCTCGGCAACGTGCGCCATCGGGAGAAAGCTCAGGCCCACGTCGTCCTCGTTGATGGCGAAGGCTTCGTCCTGATCTTTCATGACCGTCATGATGTTGTCGTGCGATATCATCGCGCCTTTGGGCGGGCCGGTGGTGCCGCTCGTATAGACGATGATCGCGGTGCTCATGGGGTCGATTGCGGCGACGCGCGCTTCGATGGCGCGGCGGTCGACCGGGGTTTGAAGGACGCGCTCGAAGGGGACGAGCCAATCGTGCGCCTCCATGAGCGACTCGGCGCCCGTGCTGTTCCACACGATCACTTTCTCGAGTTGCGTCAGCTCGTCGCGGCGGGCGAGGATCTTGTTGATCTCTTCGAGGCCTTCGACGAATGCGACTTTCGTGTCGGCATGGTCGAGGATGTACCCGAGCTGCTTGGGGGTGAGGGTGGGGTAGGCGCCAAGCGTCACGGCGCCGGCGAGAAGCCCCCCGACGTCGCAGTAGCACCAGGCCGGGCCAGTGCTCCCCACCATGCACACCTTGTCCTGCACCTGAAGACCAAGCCCCAGAAGGTAAGATGCGATCGCACCTGCTCGCGCGGAGAAGACGTTCCAGCTGACCGGCTGCCAGTCGACGCCATCCTTGAAGTAGAAGGCGGGCTCGTCGCCGTCGCGCTCCACGCGCTTGAGGAACATCTCGGCTACGGTTCTACTCCGCCGTGCAATGTATTCAGCTGGGGTGCCGCTGCTGCGGTCAGTCTCGAACATCTTCGAGGGTTTACACCGGATCGAGGGTTCGGATCTAGGGTTCCGAGCCCGGATTTGACCGGGCGGCAAGCCCCGCTACAATCCGCCCCTTCCAGCCGAAAAGGCAAGGCACTCCCATGCGTGATCTCATCAAGCTCAGCTGCGAAACCTGCGGCAAAGACAACTACACGACCGACAAGAACAAGCGAACGATGCCGGAGAAATTCCACATCAAGAAGTTCTGCCCCAAGTGCCGCAGCCACCAGCCCCACAAAGAAGGCAAAATCAGCAAAGGCTAGGCGATAGTGCGGGGGCGGTGGGGCGGGACAAACCAACGGCCAAAGGCCGTCTTGCGCAACTCGGCGACCACTTGCCGCTTGCGCCTCACATCGTAGAGATCCCCCATGGCGCAGGGTGATACGCACAATTTGGGGATGGGCTACCTGCTTTGGATCTTCGGATTCATGGGCGCGCACCGCTTTTACTACGGGCGCCCGGTGAGCGGCACGATCTGGTTTCTGACCTTGGGATTGCTGGGCATCGGCTGGCTCATCGATTTGATCCTGATGCCCTCGCTCGATCGCTCTGCCGAGCTTCGATACGACTCGGGTCCCGTCGACCACAACGTGACCTGGATTCTGCTCACCTTTCTCGGCGTCTTCGGGATCCACCGGTTTTACATGGGCAAGTACCTGACAGGCCTCCTCTACTTCCTGACCGTCGGCCTGGCCGGCATCGGGGTCCTCTACGACTACTGGACCCTCAACGAACAGGTCAGCGAAGCGAACGCCAGCGGGCGCTAAGCCGGTCTCAAAGCCGATCGACGAGGCGGACGACGAATGCGCCGGTCCCACCCAGGTGCCGTGGGGCCGTCCGGAACGCGAGGACGAAGCGGGCGGGGGCGCGCGTGCTGAGGGCGTCGGCGACAGTGGATTTGAGCGTGGCCTTCCCGCCCGGGCTGTGCAGACCCTTGCCGACGATGACGAGGACCCAGCGGCTGCCGCTTCGCTGAGCTTCGCGGACGAAGCGGAGCACTTCCCGTTCCGCTTCGCGCGCGGTCTGCCCGTGCAGGTCGCACTCGGCTTGGACTTCGAGTCTTGGATCTTCGAGGGCTTCGAGGATGCTCACGTGGGTCGCGCTACGCTTGCCGAGGACGATGCCGTTCGCTTCGCGTTCGAGGACCAGTGACTCGGTCGGTCGAATCGGGGCGCCCCGCGAAGAGGGTTGTGCGGCGGTGCCACTCCCTGGTGTGGACATGACGCGCTTCTTCGAGCCGCGGCTCAGGGGCTTCACATCGGAAAACGCTCGTTTCAGCGCCTCTCGATCCGCCGTCGAGCGCCCCCCGCCGGGGCCTTTTCGGCCTCCGCCGTGTCCGCCTGTGCCTCCTGACTTGGCCACCGCGAGCCATCATGACCCGCCACCCGGGCTCTCCGCAATTTGCGCAACCGCTGCGGCGTTTGACGAAGAAGCGAAGATTCTTCGCGTCCTCCATGCGCGACGCCCGGATCTCCATGGTTTTTGGGGGCACGGCTCGTGGCACAGCCATTGCAAGCTCAACGGGGTGATGGACGTCAGTCGCCGGCAACGGGATGGTGTGTCGGTCGGGCCGGGGTGGCTCGGTTCTTCCCTGCGTGCGGGAGTCTGCGGCGGATCTCTCGCTGCGCACGACCAGCCGCCAACGCCGACCATGACGCTGGGGCCTACCCCGTGCCGCGCGGCTGACCTCCTTTGTAATGGTTGAGCCATGCCCGAGATTCGCTGGCTGAGGATTTCGTACTGGGTTGGAGCCATCGCGGATCTGATCGTGGGCGTGTTGATGTTTTTTCCCGAGATCGGCCGCGCGGCATACGGCGATAGCGATTTCGAGCCGACGGCTGACTACCGCTATGCCATGCGGTTTGGAGCTTCGCTGATGCTGGGCTGGACGGTGCTCCTCTTGTGGGCGGACCGGAAACCGCTCGCGCGTCGGGGGGTCCTCCCGATCACGGTCTTCGTGATCGCGGGCCTCGCTTCGGCAGGAGCCTACGCCGTTTCCGCCGGACTGATTTCTCTGTCCAACATGATTCCGAGCTGGGGCTTTCAGGCCCTGTTGACGGCTCTGTTCCTCTACAGCTATTTTCGATCCGGTCGTGCGGCGCCACCGTCATCCCCGGCGGCTGTCCAATGATGCACCTCGGGCCGGTCGTCGTTGCGCATCGGCGCATGCGCGTGCGGTTGAGCCTGACCGGCTCGCTGTCCGAAGCGGCCGACGTCCGGAAAGCCTAGCCCTTCTTTGGGGCTTCGCGCTTCGGCCGGAGGTTGCACTGCAAGATTTTTTTTCGGACGCGGACCGAATCCGGAGTGACTTCTACGAGCT
>JABDJF010000341.1 GCA_013002645.1 Myxococcales bacterium | reverse complement strand
GACAAGTACAGAATCGCCCACAGGCGCCCCATGTTTCGCTTGAACCCCCAGAACTCGATCAGGCGGCCAATCGAATCGCTGACTAGGACCTCACTTTGCCAGAGCGCCTCCTCGTCCTTCGACACCTCAGCGACCTACCCCGAACCCCAAGCCTTGACCAGCCGGCCGCTCGCATCAAAGCTGCGGCGCATGGAACGACCAACGTTCGAGGCGATGCTCGAAGCGGCACCCGGGGTGGAGCGCGACGGCGACGGGTGCACTGTCGCAGACGGGTACAGGATGTCAGTGTACATCGGTGATCCGGGCCAAGCGATGGAGGTGCCCGAAGTGGCCGAGCTCCGGCTCCAAGCCGCCTTTTGCGAGGTTACCTCGCGCGAGCATCAGACGGTCTACTTCGTGGAGTACAGCAGCCTACACGGGCTTTGCGTTCGACCGCCGAGCGGCGCTGGGGGTAGGCGCGCCGGCTTTAGCTAGGCGGACGCAACCAAGGATGCAACTCTCGTGGCTGCACGCGGGATTTGACGTAAAGTGTAGCCGGGGGTTAGGGGATCGTGTCCGCACGCGTTCTTGTCTGTGACGACGAAGCCAGCTTGCGCGAGATGCTGCAGATCTTGCTGCGACGCGAAGGCTATCGCGTCGACGCGGTGGACGGGGTGCACGCGGCGCGCGAGACGCTTGGAAGCGGCGACCCCTACGACGTCGTCATCACCGACCTGGTGATGCCCGACGGCACGGGCATGGAAGTGCTCGACGCCGTCCGCGCGCGCTCGGCCAACACGCAGACCCTGATGATCACGGCCTACGCGACGACCGAACAGGCCGTCGAGGCGATGCGCAAAGGCGCGTACGATTACGTTCAGAAGCCGTTCAGGAACCACGAGCTTCTGGCGACGCTCGAGAAGGCCCTCGAAAAGCGTGCCATCGTCGCCGAAAACCAAACCCTTCGCGAGCAGGTCAAGTCCCGGTGGACCGAGGGTCAGCTGATCGGCAAGAGCGCGCCGATGGACCGGCTCAGGGATCTGATCAAGCGGCTGTCCGGCTCTACCACGAGCGTCTTGATCACCGGCGAAAGCGGGACCGGAAAGGAAATGGTCGCCCGCGCCCTACACTTCCAAAGCCCGCGCGCCGAACGGCCGTTCGTCGTGTTGAACTGCGGGGCCATCCCCGAGAACCTGATCGAGAGCGAGCTTTTCGGTCACATCAAGGGAGCGTTTACCGGCGCGACCTCCACCAAGGAAGGCCTGTTTCGGGCGGCCGACGGCGGCACCCTTTTTCTCGACGAGGTAGGCGAGCTCCCAACCGCTCTGCAGGTGAAGCTGCTGCGCGTTTTGCAGGACCGCACGGTGCGCCCCGTGGGAGGAAGCAGTGAGGTCGACGTGGACGTTCGAGTGGTCGCCGCCACGAACCGCGACGTCGAAATGGAGGTGGAGGCTGGGACCTTCCGTGAAGATCTCTTCTATCGACTCAACGTCATTCGCATCGAGGTGCCGCCCCTTCGTGATCGGGCCGAGGACATCCCGGTGCTCGCTGGCTACTTCCTGCAAAAGCATGCTGCTTTGCAGGGGCGGCGCTTGGAGTTTTCGCCCGAGGCGATGCGCTGGATGGCCCAGCAATCCTTTGCGGGCAATGTGCGCGAGCTCGAAAACATGGTGGAGCGCGGCGTGACGCTGGCGGTCGGCCCAACCGTGGAACGAGAGGACCTCGGAGACACCCATCCCTCGAAAAAGGCTGAGAATGCCCCGCGAATCCCGGAGGGACGCTTCGACCTCGACGAGTACCTGAGCCAAGTCGAAAAGGAGCTGCTGCTGCGCGCGCTCGACCAGGCCGGAGGGGTTCGGACCAAGGCTGCCGAGTTGCTTGGCATGAGCTTCCGGCAGTTCCGATATCGTTTGGCAAAGCACATATCGACCGAAGTGGGCGATGCGGCCGCCGATTGATATACTGGCCGCTGGAGGATCTTCCTTGTCGCGTCACCCACGGAGCAATGGCTTCACCACGATTGAGCTTCTGGTCGGGGTTGCGATCGTCGGCATCCTGGCCGCCGTCGCGATTCCGTCGTTCAAGGGCTACGTCTACCGTGGCCGCGTGACCGAAGCGGTGACGGTTCTCAACGAAATCAAAACCCGGCAGGAAGCCTACCGCAGCCGGTTTGGCAACTATGCGGCGGTGAACGGAAACACCTGGGGCACCTTCACACCCGCAGCGGTGCCAGGGTCTCAGGCGGTGGGTTGGCCAAGCTCGCCGGCCTGGGAACAGCTAGGGATTCGGCCGCCCGGGTTTGTGCGCTTTCGCTACGCGACCATCGCTGGCTTTCCGCAAGAGGCCCCGCCCGCCAGCACCAACCTCGAGTGGGACAGGAATTTTTGGTACGCCGCGCAGGCCGAAGGCGACCTCGATGACGACGGAGACACGTTCATTCTCGAGGTCTATTCGCAGTCCCGCAACATGTTCAACAGCGCTGCGGGCACGGGGGGATGGGAATGAAGAGGAACCGAGGCTACACGATCACCGAGCTGATGATCACCGTGGTGATTATCGGCGTCTTGGCCACCCTGGCGATCCCGACCTTCACCGGGTACATCTACAAGGCTCGCGTGACCGAAGGGACGAACTTCCTCGGGAAGATCAAGCAGCGTCAGGAGTCCTACCGCAACGAATTCGGCCAGTACTGCGCCGTCGACGGCGACGACTGGGGTACCTGGAACCCGGCCGCGATTCCGGGTGAAGACCCGGTGGTCTGGGTGAGCACAGACCTCTGGCGGCAGCTCGGCGCTTCTCCGAACGCGCCAATCCGGTTCCAGTACGCGACCGTGGCTGGCCTTCCAGGAGACGATCCGCCTGCTGGGACGGGGCTCGACAAAGGCGACCATTGGTTCGCAGCCCGGGCCCAAGGCGATTTGAACGGGGACGCGGACACGTTTTACCTCGAGATCTACTCCCAAGCGAATCACGTCTTTAACAGTGCCAGCGGAAGTGGCGGCTGGAAGTGACAATTCCCGTCACCTCCGGGTGACGAAATCTGTCTCCCAGGGCCCCGCCCAGTCGCTCTCAAAGCCGGATTTGCCAATAATTTCGCCGTGAGCGGAGGGGCTAAGACAATCGGCACGGCAGTTGCACTGTCTCGGGGCAACTCAGAATGATGCGGGCATGGAGCCCGGGGGAAAAGGAACTCAATATGAACAAGCTACTGTCGAAGAAAGAGGGCTTCACCCTCATCGAGCTGATGATCGTCGTTGCCATCATCGGCATTCTCGCCGCGATCGCGATTCCGGCATTCATCAACTACGTCAAGCGTTCAAAGACTGCGGAAGCCAGCTCGAACCTCAAGACGATGTTCCAGGGCGCTGCTTCGTACTACGAGCAGGAGAACTGGACCGGTGGCGTGCCCGCGCCGGGCGCCGTCGTGGCCGCCTCCTCGCACTGCACCATCGGCACCACCACGCCGGACAACGTTCCGACCGACGCGAAGCGCATCATCATTTGGGACACGGAGACCAACGCCGCCGAGTACCAGGCAATGAACTTCGCACCGGCCGACGGCCTCTACTTCGCCTACAGCCTGACGTCTCTGCCGGCGGCCAGCGCCTGCGGAAACGGGGCTAACGACACCACGCTCTACACGTTCCGGGCCCAGGGCGACCTGGACGGGGACACGACCCTGTCGACCTTCTTGCTCGAAGCGGGCTCGAACGACGACAACGTTCTCTACCGCGCACCGGGCATCCAGCAGATCAGCCCGCTCGAGTAAGCTCGTTCGGATGAACACTGGAAAGGCCGCGGCATCTGCTGCGGCCTTTTCCGTTTAAGCGGGGCCGGTCGAGGTTTTCGATATACTGGTCGCGTGAAGCTCATGGGTCGATTCTTCGCCGCTGTAGCGATCGTGGGGGTGTTCGCGGGGATCTGGTCGCTTCGCGGCCGGGCGATGGAACAGTACCTGGGAACGCAAACCTACGAGGATATCTACTACCTGCCGCCGCCTGCGTGGCTGGAGGTGATGAGCCTCGGCCATCGACGGGCCCTGGCCGATTTGATCTGGCTGCGCGCGCTCATCTACTTTGGCGACGAGTTCGCAAACAAAGGGGCGGTGAAGCACGTGTTCAACTACGGCGACGCGATGCTCACGCTCGACCCGGATTTCAAGCGGGTCTATCGCTGGGTCGGAATGGCGGGGGTCTACACGCCGACGGGCAGCTCCACGGAGTTCATGGAACGCGCCATCGACGTGCTTCGCCGTGGCGCAGAGCGATTTCCCAACGACGGGGAGCTCGCCTGGGACGCCGGAGCGACGATCACCTACGACCTCCTTCCAAACCTTCCGAAGGACGATACGGACCGCGAGCGTCTCAAGGCTGAGGGGAACGAATACATGATGGCCGCGGCGCGGCTAGGCGCAGGCCCCGACTGGCTGGTCATGACGAACGCAGCCTCGCTTCGCAAGCTCGGGCAGACCGATCGGGAGCTGCGGCACCTCGAAGAGATGTACGCCACGATTCGCGACCCGAAGGTGAAGGCTCAAATCGAGATCCGGCTCACTCAGCTGCGCGACGCGGCCTACGCCGAAGCGTTCCGAAGCGCCAACGAGGAGTTCGAGAAGCGGCGCGAGGAGGAATTTCCGTACATGCCGTCGACCCTCTATTTCTTCGTCGCGGACCCCATCGAAGCCACGATCGGCCTCGCAGACCCCAGCTAGGCTCTTGCCAAACCGGCAGCTGGCTCGCACAGTCCCGCGGCTTTGGGTCGCGGTCGTCCGAGATTGAGCATGGTTGAAGTGGGGCTGGTGCTCTGCATCGTCGGCATCGTGCTTGCCGTCTTCGTTCCGACCTTCGTTCGCAGGGTCCGCATCAACGAGATCAGCGAGGCCTCCGAGCTTTTGCAATCGATGAGTGACCGCGCCTCTGCCTACTACGCGATGACCTGGGCCAACGGAAAGCGATTCTGTCTTCCGGAAGGCGCGGGGCCGACACCCACGGTGCCGACCATCGACCCCGCAACGGTCGAGTTCGCGGCCGAGGTGACCGGCGGCCACGAAACCTGGGAGGCGCTTGGCTTTCAACCAGACCGCCCCGTGCGGTACAGCTACAGCTTCTTGCCGAGCCGACACGGCTGCGGTCTCGTCGGCGACGACGAGGGAGGCACGGTCGTCTTTCGAGCCGAAGGGGATCTCGATGGCGACGGCGTGCGCTCGGTTTTTGAACGTCGTGCGACAATCGACCGCGCCGGCGCCGCCTTGAAGCCGGCGGGCACGCTGCACGTTCACCGGCGCGTGGAGTAAGAGCCCGATTGCGGACTATTTGGACCGTCCTGCCACGATCTGAGCCTCGGCGTTGACCAAGGCGGTCGTGATCTCCCCAGACGCCTGGCGAAGCGCCGCCGGGGTGCCGTCGCCGAAGCGGTCGGGGTGCAGATCACGAACCAACTTTCGGAGCGCGACACGGGCTTCGCGACCGCCAGCGCCCTCTGGAAGGTCGAGCAGCGCATGGGCCGAAGCACGGCTGCGGAGCTCTCGACGCTTTCGGAGCAACAACGGATAGGAACCGGCCGCCTTGGGCGACGCCGCCCCGAGCAGCTTGAGAATGCAGAGAAACCGAGACGCGGCCAGACCGCATCCCGGCTGCGCGGCGAGCTGCTCGGCCGAGACACCCTTGCGTAGTGAGAACAACGCGGCGGCTTCCTCGGCCCGCAGATCGGCCTCGTGGACGAGCGCCTCGCCAACCGCGGTGAGGCGGTAGGCCTCGTCTCCGAGCTGCGCGGCTAGTGAAGCCGCATCGACGCGCGTCACGGCGGCGCGCATCGCCTGAAGGGCGAGAAATCTGGCGCGCGTCGGGTCGCGCAGGGTCCGTCCGTCTGGCGCGGCAGCGGACTGCACGAGTCGGAGCACCAGCCCATCCCAGTCACACAGCCCAACGATCCGCTCGAGCGCCTGTCGATGGGTGAGGGCGACCCGCCGATCGATCGTTGCGCCGATGAGCTTTCCCGAATCGAACAGAAACGTTGCGCGATGCCCCTCCCCCTCGACGTGCAAGGCGCCGCTGGCGCTCGCTCGGTCGAGACCGATCAAGACGCGGCAAACCGTGGTCGCGCTCGGGAGCATTCGCACGCAACTCGAATATGCGATCCGCCGGGCGCTGGCCAGTTTTCAGCGTGAGGCCGCGTAGCGCGGGTCGCCGGGGCGCAGCGCGAGAGCGTTCCGGATTTGCGCGAACCTCGCAGACACCGACGTTGGTGCAACGCCGTACCGACGTGCCACCTCCGCCTGTGTGCAGCCGGGGCGCTGCTCGACGACGGCAATCGCGTACTCGAGCGCCGCGGCCAAAACCTCGGGCTTCGTCACGCGAAGCTCGCAGTGCGCCTGCATGTCGGACCACAGCTGCGTTGCGCGTTCGATTTCTTCGCGCGAGTAGCCGGCCTCGCCCATCTTGAGTTGCACCGTCTCGGCAACCCTATCGGCC
>JABDJF010000603.1 GCA_013002645.1 Myxococcales bacterium | reverse complement strand
GCCATGCAGTGGGCTTTCATGGGCATCCACGAGCCACGAAGGACCTGGACGTTTGGATTGGAGACGATCCGAACAATCGGGCGGCTGTGGGGGCTGCACTGCGGGCTTATGGAGCGCCGCGTATGATCTTTGAAGGCTTGCAGTCTGCCAAGCCCGACGAATTTGTGCGCTTTGGTATCCCCCCGGCCTGTATCGACATCCTTCAACGAATCCCCGGTCTCGATGACTTTGAACAAGCCTACGACCGCCGCGTGACCATCGAGGACAACCACATCAGATTTCCGGTCATCGGCCGCGATGACCTTCTACGGGCCAAACGCGCCGCGGGGCGTCAGGTGGATCTGCAAGACGTAGTTAGCCTCGAGAAGGTTGGCGCCCGGGAGTAGCAAGCCAATCGGCCGCGCTACTTTGGCTCGCCGGAAACGCGAAGCATCGCGTAGAGAAGAACGAGGTCAGTCTCGGACATGCGAGAACGCTTCTCTCACCGCGGCCGCGACTTGGTCATTCGACCAATCGGGGTGATTCTGGCGTATGAATGTCTCTTTGAGGTCGAAAACGCTACTGCCACCACGCTCCTCCTTGGACAACGACACGCGGAAACACCGAGTGTCCGCGTAGGGTTAGCGTATCGCTTCGGTTCGCGCTCGCTCCAGCTCCGCGACCAAATCGCTTCGATCGAGTGCCTTCTCGAGGAGCTCAAGCGTTTCACGGATACGTTGGTGGTTCAGGGCCGGCCCCTGCGCAGCGATGATCGCAACCACATCATCTCGATCTTTGGGGCGTCCGCTTAGAATCTTCATCGCGACCACGTCTTCTGCCGCTGCGACGGGAACCGTCGTTCCGCCCAGGTCCGCGGACTCCGCCCGAGAGCAGAACAACTCTTCAATACCGGGGCCGCCAATCACGACGTCGGCGTTGATGCCCGTCGCAAGATGGATGAGCGGAAGAACGCGAGTATCTCGGACGAAGTCAGCGTTAGCCCCACGCAGTTCGAAGCCGTGCGCTTCGACGACTTCTGTGAGCGCCTCTAAAGTGCGGTCGCCTGGAAAGACCGTGACGTCGACGTCCGCCGTCATTCTTACGGCACCATGGACGAGCGCGGCTTGGGCACCAAATACGTACCAGGCTGCGTCCAACGCCTCGAACGATGCTCGGAGTGAGTCGAGGACTTCAGCGAATGGCGAAGGCATGCGCCGCCCGATCCAGGAGTCGCTTGAGTCGAACCTGAGCGCTCAAGTCGGCCCCCACGTAGCGCGAGCCGGGAAAATCTGCCCGTACGCTCCGAGCATGCTCAAACAGGGCGTGACTGGCTTCGACCGTCGCGCGTGGCCCCTCGGCGCGAAAGCGTTGCACCCAGTGGTCGCGATCGGATCCAGCTACTTTGGCCCAATCCCTTTCGGTGTACTCTCGGATGTACTGATCCTTCACGGACTACATTCTAACACTGAATTCACATCCCGTCTCCGCTCCGACACAAGCCTCTGAACTAGGTGGCCCCGAGCACTCGACGTCGCTGGTATGTGTTCTCCAAACCGACGCTTCGCATCGCCCTCGGGCCTTCGGCGCCAGCGCGTCACGCCCGAAGGCGTTCTGACGCTCTCGCTTGTGAAGTAGGCAGGCGGATGGGCATCGAGGATCTCGGGCCACCCCCCAGGCGGAGCACACCGCACAGGAGTTGCGACTACGCGAGACTGATAGTCACTACGAACGCCGTTTCGAAGGAGCCTTGGCGAGGAGCTCGTCGCGACTCGGCGTAGCGGCACTCGTCTTCCGCGCACGCTTTGCCGCTTGGGTGAATCGCTTCGCCTCCTCGAGCCACGCGAGTCGCTGGGCAGGCGTGAGCCGAAGCCACGCTCTTCGCTGCTCTGCTTCGTGAACTTTCCAGCCTTCCTCACTCACCGTCTTCATCCTGGTTTAGGGTAGCACGGGCGATCGCGTCGAGCTGCGCGATGTCCTCCACATCCTTCGGTCGGCCGACGTGTGCCTTTAGCGCACGCAAATCGTCGATTCCGACGACGTGCACGGTGGTGGCGTCGTCTAGCACTGCGTCCAGCCGGCCAGACCAAGCTTCCCCGAAGTCGAAAGGCTCCTCGACGAAAAGGTCCACTTCCGTGGCGGGATAACTTGGACTCCACAGCGAAAATACCGTCAGCCCCTTCTCCTTCCGCCAGCTCGCTCGAATGTCCTCGTCTGCGAAGTCCTCCGCTCGTACCGGTGCTCGAGGACGATAGCCGAGCGTTTGCAAGGCAGCGATACCCGCAGACGCATTTGACGCGGTGAGCTCCAGAACCAAATCGAGGTCTGCCGTGAAGCGCGGATACCCATGGAGAACCACAGCGACGCCGCCTACGACCAAGTATCGAACCTCGGCATCGTCGAGGGCTCGAAAGATTTCGGTGAGAGCTCCACCTGGCACGGACGCAGCTTATCACGTCGGTACTCCGTACTCACGAGCCGCTTGCGTCGTCGTGACCGTGGCTATGCAGCACGATCCGCTGCACGTAGGCGACGATGAGCGCCGTGGTCCATCCGAACATGATGATGCCATTGGCGGCCTCAAACGAGGCGAGCAGGCGCCAGTCTGGGCTGAGCGTCGATGCCGCGGCAGTCGACGATGGAAGACGAGTGTTACTCTCGGGCACCAACCTTCTCGAGGCTAGCGACATCCTGCAGATCCACCTGACGGCCCGCGGCGCGTTTGGCCCGTAGAAGGTCATCGCGGCCAATGATCGGGAATGTGATGTGGTTCTCCTCGATGGTCACACGGCGGTCGTAGGCTTGTTCAAAGTCATCGGGACCGGGGATGCGTTGATGGATGTCGATAACGGCCGGGGGGATGCCAAAGCGCACAAATTCGTCGGGCTTGGCGGACTGCAAGCCTTCAAATATCATACGGGGCGCTCCAAAGGCCTGCAGCGCAGCTCCGACGGCCGCGCGATTGTTTGGGTCGTCTCCAATCCAAACGCCCAGGTCCTTTGTGGCTCGTGGATGCCCATGAAAGCCTACTGCATGCCCGCCCACGATCAGAAACTTGGCCCCTGCGTCGTTGAGGGGCCGCACGAAATCGACAAGATCGGATGGAATTGCGCGCGAACCTCGCAAGCTAGGCAACCTGCTGCCCTTCGTCATCGTTAAATCGCATGACCTTCACTGGCCATTCGGCGCGTGGAAGGCGTTGCTCGACACCGAGGAAGCGAGCGGATAGTTCGAAAGCAAGAAACAGCCGCTCCGCCGGGGACATGCGCGCCGCGTCGTCAAGCATCGCTTCCTCGGACTCTTCGAAGGTGCTGTACTTCGCGTAGAACCAATCCTTGCTTCGGCGTCTTGCCGCTGCCCGCTCCGCCGCGCGCATGGCTCTCTCCTCGGACAGACGTTTCGACGACATACGCTGAATGGTAGCACATTCACGGTCACGAAAAGCCCAAGCTACCAAGAGGAAGAAGGTCAGGCGGTATGCCGATGGCTCGGTCGACGCTGAGGAGTTTCTCGAGGAGCTGACTGGCGGTTCGCAGATCTGCCGTACCGAGTGAGTGTCGATGCCTCGTAGCGGTGCTAGTCGACCGCCACGGGCTCGAGGTGCTCCTCAATCCACGTAGCGATGCGCGCGAGCGGGGCGCTACGTTGGATGACTTCGTCGATCAGGAACGCCTCGGCGTCATCAGGAGCCCGGCAAGCGTCCGCCCCTGCTCGCGTGCATGGGCGCGGAGCTCCTCCAACGCCTCCCGCTCCATCTTGGAGCTGAATTTGACCATTTCACTCATCGAACAAGAGTATGAGGCCTCGTAAGCATCGCCATACTGGAGCTCGAGCGCGGCAGCGAATCGACCATCACCAGCGGCGAGGACGCCATTTGGTGATACGTGAGCTAGTCGAAGCCAATCATGCCCCGAGCCTCATCCACCGACTATCCAAGACTGGAGCTTCACAACGGCGTCCTGCGAGTGTCGATGTACCTCCCCGACGCCCAACGCGGGTACTACCGCGGCACCCGGTTCGACTGGTCGGGACTCATCGAACGCGTCGAGTGCCACGGCCACCGCTTCTACGGTCCCCTGCACAACCAGCACGACCCTTACCGCCACGATTCCGTCAGCGGACCCGCGGAGGAGTTCGCGATGTTCCATCCCATGGGGTTCGCCGAGGCCCAGCCGGGGGAGTCGTTCGTGAAGGTCGGCGTGGGCCTGCTCGCGCGCGGCGAGAACGACAAGTACCGGTTCGACGGTGAGTACCGAATGGTGCGGCCAGGCGAATGGGACGTCGAACGCGGACCGGCGTCGGTGACCTTCACGCAAGCCCTCCACGGCGAGCGCGGCTGGGCGTACCTCTACCGGAAGACCATCCGGCTCCACGAGGGACAGACCGCCTTTGTGATCGAGCACCACCTCGAGAACTGCGGCACGAAGACCATCGACATCACGAACTACAACCACAACTTCACAATCATCGACGATGTGCCGTACGGCCCGGACTACGTGGTCGAGCTCCCGTTCTCCACCGACGCGCCGGTACCACTCGGCGAAATCGCCTTGTTTCGGGGCGACCAAATCGATGTGCACCGACCGCTCGACGACCTCGCGCTGTGGTGGCCCGTGTTCAAAGGGGCCGACCCCGGCACCTATAACGCCGCCGTCGTGCGCAACCGGAGAACCGGGACGGCGGTGGCGTTCCGCGGGGATGCGCCGATCACACAGATGGTGTTCTGGGCAGTGGAGCGAGCGGCCTGCCCCGAGCCGTTCATCCGGATCTACCTGGAACCGGGACGAACGCAGACGTGGTCCACCACGTACCGCTTCATCGTCGACGCAGCGCCGAATCACCCGTAGTAGGTGTCGTAACTCTGGGTAATACGTCGGCTTTGAAACCGCTGTCATGATGAACGGGAGCGCCGGCCCGAAAAGGACGCGCGGACCGCGCGGTCTGTGGCAAACCGAGCGTATTTTCGAGAGCCACAGTCTGATATCGTCGGGCGCTGGGAGCGGATTTCATGGGAAACACAAAATGACGCAACACTCTCAACCGACGGCGCACGAGCTCGAGCTCGAGAGGCTCCGATGAGAGCAGCGGTACTGGTTGCGATCATCGCACTTGCGACACCGGCTAGCGCGGGCGAGAAGAATTGGTCGCAAGTCGTCGCCGAGTGGCTCGACTACTACGATCTCGCGGTCGGAATCTACACGCGTGATGATTTCACATCCGCGGCGGTGAAACGTGGTGCGAGTTGCAAGGCCAAAGGCGATTCGATGGTGGCGTGTTCGAAGAAAGGCTCGGCCTCTTACGAGAGCGCGTCCTTCGGGCCCGAAGGGCGCGCACACTACTTCTCACTGACGCTGACGACCGAAGAGTCGCCGAAGCCGTGCTGGGAGATCGGCGAGCACCTGAAAGCGAAGTACGGCGCGCCTTCCTACGGCGTCAAAGGCGGCGGCGTCGGGTACAACTTCCCGAAGAAGAGGCGACACATCGAGTTTGGCCAAACAAGGGGCGTCACTGGCTGCATCCTCTCGATTCAAGCTGGAGTGAGGTCGAAGTGAGCTTCTACTGCGGTCGACTAGAGCCTTGGCGCGGCGAGCTTCACGCGGCTTCCCTGAGGAGCCTTGGCTCGCAACATATGGTGCAGGCACGGTAGGAAGCGGAATGATCGGGCTGCCAGGAGATTACTCCCCACCTTCTCGATTCGTGAAAGTAGCTGCATTACGCAACACCGTGACGGAACTCAAAACATCTGAACGTCCTGTGGAAGAAGTGTTTCGTATCCTGAACAATTTCGATGTTCCGCTTGGCGCTGTCGATTCTGAGGAGAGACACCTCATCATGGGAGACACGCAATGAACGTCATGCATGGACTGGAAAATCGCTGATAAAAGGACTCAGTTGACCCGCTGCTAGGCGGCCGCGGCTGTCGGCTGCCAGCCCTTCTGGATGTGGACCCCCGTCGCGAGATGCTCGTCCAACGCCGCGAGCATGTTGTCGAAGCTCTTCTTCAGGGATCTCTTTATAATCAGGGCGTCCATCACCTTGCCGAGGACGCCGTACTTCACGACGTACTCGAAAGTTATACGCACCAAGGTGCCACCGTCACTCGTCTTCTCGAGGTCGAAGCGCCCACGGGCGGACTTCAGGGGCATGGTGGTGTCGTAGATATCAACGACTAGGTTGCGCTCGTCGACCGACTCGATCACGCGCTCACTGATGCGATTGCCGTCGTACAACGTACAGAGGCGCTCGGCGCCGACCCCGCGTTCCGGCGTGCCTTCG
>JABDJF010000594.1 GCA_013002645.1 Myxococcales bacterium | reverse complement strand
GAGGACGTAGATCCAGATAAGCGGAAGCCTCTCCGCGCTGCAATGGACTGAACCACCATGGCCAACTCGAACTTCAAGCGAATCGCAATCGTCAACCGCGGAGAACCGGCGATGCGTTTCATCATCGCGGCGCGCGAATACGGACAGGAGCATGGCGAGGCGCTTCATACGATCGCGCTCTACACAGACCCTGACCACCGAGCCATGTTCGTGCGGGAGGCCGACGAGACGTACTCGCTCGGCCCTGCGACGTTTCTGAGCGAGGACGGCCATCGCAAGTCGAGCTACCTCGACTATGACCGCCTCGAGCGCGCCCTCATCGAAACGCGTGCGGAGGCCGTTTGGCCCGGATGGGGTTTCGTAGCCGAGCACCCCGAGTTCGCCGATCTCTGCGAGCGGCTCGGAGTCGTCTTCATCGGACCGAACGGGGACATGATGCGCGCGCTCGGCGACAAGATCGCCTCGAAGCAGCTTGCTGAAAAGGCAAACGTTCCGGTCGCCCCCTGGAGCGGTGCGGAGGTGGCGACGCTCGAAGACGCGCAGAGTCACGCGGCGCGACTCGGCTACCCGCTCATGATCAAGGCGACCGCGGGTGGCGGCGGCCGTGGAATTCGCCGCGTCCAAAGCGAGGGGGAGCTGGCCGACGCGTTCCAAAGTGCGCGGTCGGAGGCCGAGAAGTCGTTCGGGAACGCGGCCGTGTTCCTAGAGAGAATGGTCACCGGGGCACGCCACGTCGAGGTGCAGATCATCGCGGACGAAGGCGGGACGACCTGGGCGCTGGGCGTACGGGACTGCACCGTGCAGCGGCGCAACCAGAAAATCCTCGAAGAGACACCTTCGCCGGCCTTGAGCGAGGAGCAGCAGACCGAGCTCGAGCAAGCCGCCATCCGGCTCACCCAAGCGATCGGCTATCGCAACGCTGGAACCGTCGAGTTCCTCTACCACGAGCCGACGCAGCAGTTCTCCTTCATGGAGGTCAACGCCCGGCTGCAGGTCGAGCACCCTGTCTCGGAGATGGTGACTGGGGCGGACCTGGTGAAGCTACAGATCCACGTCGCGCGTGGCGGTCGGCTCGACGCCGAGCCACCGGCCAAGCGTGGGCACGCCATCGAAGCGCGCCTGAACGCCGAAGATCCGGAAGACAACTTCGCACCCTCCCCCGGCCTCGTCGAACAGCTTCGACTGGCGAGCGGCCCGGGGCTGCGCGTCGACACGGGGATTGCGGAAGGCGACCAAATCCCGTCCGAATTCGATTCGATGATCGCCAAGATTATCGCTTGCGGGCGCACGCGCGAAGAGGCGCTCGCTCGCCTTCGACGGGCGCTCCTCGAAAGCGAGGTCGTGATTCGCGGCGGCGCCTCCAACAAGGGTTTCCTGCTCGGTTTGGTCGACAATCCCGCGGTCCGCTCGAGTCAGGTCGACGTGGGATGGGTCGACCGCGTCGTCGCCGAAGGAAAGCACCTGCCTCGCGAGGGAGCGGAGCTCGCCCTGCTGCAGGCCGCGATCGAGACCTATGACGCCGAGCTCGATGTAGAGCGTGCGCGCTTCTACACAGCCGCAGCGCGTGGTCGTCCAGAGGTGGAGGAGACACACGGACACGCGATGGAGCTGACCCACGCCGGACACACCTACGAGCTCACCGTCTTTCGCCTCGACCCGCATCGCTATCGCATCGACGTCGATGGTCAGCGTATCGAAGTCGTGGTCGAACGCTTCGAGGGCGCAGAGCGGAGGCTCCGACTGGGCAATCGCAACGTTCGAATTCAATCGGTGGACCAGGGGCTGAGCGTGCTCGTGGAGGTCGACGGTGTGCCGCATCGAATCTCGCGAGACCGTGGGGGCCTCGTTCGGGCGCCGTCGCCAGCCGTCGTGGTCAACGTGCTCGTTTCAGAGGGACAAGAGGTCGCGGTTGGCGATGGGCTGGTCGTCCTCGAAGCGATGAAGATGGAAATGGTCATCGGCGCCAAGTTTGCCGGCAAGGTGCGCGAGGTCATGGTGATGAACAACGTGCAGCTCGGAATTGGAGCGCCGATGTTGCTCATCGAGCCTTCGGGCGGTGAAGCCAGCTCTGCGTCGGACGAGCGCTTGGAGTTTTCGAAGCTCGTCGACAAACAGGGTGCCGGAACCTGGGACTACACGCACAATCTGATCGAGCTTCAGCGGCTCATCATGGGATTCGACGCCGACCGCGTGGAGCTCTCGCGTGAAATCGAGGATGGGAGCCTCGTTGCCGAGGGTGTTTCACCGAGCGATCCCGGGCGAATCGAGCTCGAAGACGAAATTCTCAACATCTTCGTCGACCTCTGCTCGTTGTTCCGCCGTCAGTCGCGCGGTGAGGATGGTTCCGAGGATTTCGGAAAGCACACCGCCGAGGAGTACCTGTTCACGTTCCTGCGTGACCTCGTCGTTCGTCGCGAGGAAGAGCTGCCAGCTTCGTTCGTCTCCAAGCTTCGACGGGCGATCGGCCACTATGGTCTGGCCGAGCTCGAGCGAAACGCCGAGCTGCAGGGGGTGCTCTTTCGGATCTGCAAGGGAAACAAGAGGATCGACGAGCAGGTCGCACCGGTATTGAGCTTGCTTCAGAGCCGCCTCGACAACGTCGCGCGACTACGCGACACGGCGGGAGACGGTTTTCGCGAGCTTCTGTCTCGAATGATCATCGAGACCCAGGACCGCTACCCGGCCATCCACGATTTGGCGCGCGAGCTGCAATACTACTACTTCGAGCGGCCGATTCAGGAGCGCGTCGAGGAAGAGACACTCACCAAGGCGGACCAGATTCTGGCGGACCTGGTGTCGGACCCACATGGCCCCGGCAGAGCCGCGCGGATCGCTGAGCTCGTTGCGATTCCCCTTCCGTTGAAGGGGTTCATGTCACGTCGACTAGAACGGGCGGGCCACGACGAGCGGCTGATCATGCTC
>JABDJF010000589.1 GCA_013002645.1 Myxococcales bacterium | reverse complement strand
GAGGACGTCCCCGTAGATGTGGTCGCCCACGTAGAGCACCTCGTCCCCGGCAAAGCCGAGCGCCCGCTGGAGGTCGGCGATGTTGCCCCCCGTGTAGACCCGGCCACGAGACGGCTCCCGGATTTCGGACCCGGTCTCTACATCCACGGACGGGGCCTTCCCGGTGAAGAAGCCGGGCTTATTCGAGAAGGTACAGATGTAGTCCAGGTAGTTCTTCCAGCTCGGGTACTCCTCGAGGGCGCCGTCGAGCAGATACGACATCATGGCTTCGGTGTACTCGGGGCCCGAGTTGGTCAGCAGGAACAAGCGCTTGCCCGCGCTCCGGAACTTGTGAAAGAGCAGCCCGAGCTCGGGATCGCGATCGACGTAGCGTGGCAAGTCCTCCAACACGACGTCGAGAATCGAGCCATCCTGATGGGAGAGGTCCGCGCACTCGCGAATGTCGGCAAAGAGCTGAGCGTAGTCGAGCGCACCCTGGCGCGGCTCGAGCTGCTCGATGACGGCGGCGTAGACCGCCACCTCGGACAGTGAGTAAAGGGTGTCGACCCAGTGGTAGCGCCGGGTGCCAGGACGCAGGCGCCGGGTGTGGTACGCGCGGCGGCGCTCTTCCCGGCTGAGCTTGCGGAAGCCGTGATAGGCCGTCTTGACGTACCGATGGCGGTCCATCTTGAGGACATTGCCGAGCTTCCGATCGATCAACAGGCCGCGGATCGGGAAGTCGGTGCGGTACTTCATCGTCCGGAGCTCCTCCGAGTAACCCCGCTCGATGAGCTTGCCGACGGTCGCTTCGATGCTCAGGCGATCCATCTCGGCCTGACGGTAGACCGCCAGGGTGTAGTCCATGTCGAAGCCGACGGCTTTGACCTGGTCGAGCCGCATGTTGCGGTTGCAGTAGACCCTACGTCCTTCGGGTGGAGGAAAGACGCTCCCCGAAGGGGAGTCGAACTCGGGCGCGGGGAAACGCTCCTGCAAGGAGTCGCTCAGTTGTCGGCCGGATAGACCGCGACGCGCTTGCCCGTTCGGCCCCGACGCTCGAACTTCACCACGCCGTCCACTCTGGCCCAAAGCGTATAGTCTTTGCCTACGCCGACGTTGGCTCCGGGGTGAAACGTCTGACCGACCTGGCGAACCAGGATGCTGCCTGCGGGGACGGTTTGGCCGCCAAACACTTTGACGCCACGGTACTGCGGCTTGGAATCGCGTCCGTTACGGGATGAGCCCTGACCCTTCTTATGTGCCATGGCGCCTTCTTAGCCTTTCACAGTCTTGATGCGGAGCTCGGTGTAAGGCTGCCGGTGGCCACGACGGTTTCGATAGCCCTTCCGGCGCTTCATTTTGAAGACGATGATCTTCTTGGCCAGATCTTGGGCGACGATCTCGGCGGTCACTTGGGCCCCGCCGACGTGCGGCTTACCGACTTCGACCTTCTCGCCGCCAACCATCAGGATGTCGGTGAACTCCACTTTGGAGCCGACATCGCCTGCCAGCTTTTCGACGCGAATCGTGTCGCCTTCGGCAACTCGATACTGTTTTCCGCCTGTTTGAATGACCGCGTACATAGGTGAATCCGTCAATCCCTGAGGTTCAGGGGCGCGTAGTCTAAGGGCTTCGGACCGGCCTGCAAGGCAAAACCAAGCGACCGCGAATCACCTCATGCTTGCTGAGCCAAGCTGCTAGAATCATGAGAGAAATTGCCATTCTGCTGTAACGGGTCGAAGGGTCGGGCGCTTCGGGTCGAAGATCAATGCGAGGGCGACGATCGCATACTCCAAGACCTGCAACCACGGGGGCATTCTCCAAACTCCCTGGCTGACCCAGAGGTCGAGCGGCGCATATGCAAAGAGGACGGCGGCGCTCCAGACCAGGCCCGCCGAGCCGCCAGCGATCAGTTCGAGCGGAAGCAACCAGGCGAGGTACCAGGGATGAACCTGCGGGGACAGAAGCAGGACAGACCAAATCAGGAATCGCGCAGCGGGCAAGCTCGGCACGCGACGCTTGACCACGAGTGCGCACAGCACGAAGAACGCCAGCACCATCGCGGAGCGCGCGGCCAGGTCCGCGCAGGCATCCCCCAGGCCCTGACGGCACGCCCAGTCGGCAAGAGCGAAGAGGCTTTCGTTGCCACGCCAGCGGCTTGCGAACTGCCCTGCGCCCGAGACGGGATCGATGGGTGCGCGCCAAACGACGAGCGGCACGAGCAACAGCAGGGACGCGAATGCGGCGCCCAAAAGGGCCTTGGGCCGTCTCGCGAAAAGTGGAAGAAGCGCCAAGCCAACGACCTTGAGCCCAACGGCTGCGGACACTGCGATGCCGGCTCGAAGGTAGCGCTGTTGGGCGAGGGCCCAGGCGGTGATGAGCAGGGCGAGGCCGCAAAGGATGTCCAGATGACCGTTGAGGGCGCTCTCGCTCAGCAGAAGCGGGTTGAGGGCGAGAGCCAAAGGAGCCCGGGAGGATTTGGTAATTCGCGCGACGAACGCCGCGGTGCCTGCCTGCGCGAGAAGTGCGAGGAGCTTGACGATCCAGGCCTGTCCGCCGGCCCAGGCCACAAACAGAAACAACAGCTGGGAAAGCGGTGGGTAGATGCTGCCGATCGGGCGGTTGTTGATCTTCAGCCAGACCTCGTCACGGAGCGGCGCCAGGGTCGGATCGTCGGGGGCGAGTCGATACGGGTTGAACCCTTCGAGCCAGATTCGTCCCTCCCAGAGGTAGCGGTAGAGGTCGTCGGACAGGAGCGGCGGTGCGAGCAAGAGTGGTGCGCCGAAGAGCAACGCGAGCGAGGCGATTCGGCGCGCCGGCAAGCGGTGGAGCGAACGAGAGACGACCAGCGAGCCGGCGTAGGGGATGAATGAGATCGCCAGGCCAGCGACGACCGTGGACGGCCGGCAACCTGCACGCGCGGCAAGCGCAAGCGCGATGAGGATGCCTCCCAGGGACGCGAGACAGACGAGGAAAAGGACCTGGGCTCTGCGCGCCGTCATTGGACGACGAAGCGCAAGACACGAATTCGTTCGCCGGGCAGAAGGCTTTGGCGGTACTGGCCCGCAATCCGGCGACCAACGGCGACGGAAATGGTGACCATCGTCGGTCCGCCGCTGCCGATGCACTCCCCCCAGTAGTGAACCTCGACCTGGTAGATGCCGTCCATGGGCCGCGCTCCGACCCAGCGTATGTTTTCGATCTGCGGATTGGGCATGTCGACGCAGTTTCCGCGGCCGGAGTGATCGACGCGAGCCCCCGACGGGGTCGTCGGTCGCTGGAAGCTCAGCGTATCGCCGAGCGGCCCCGTGACGTAGAGGTCGATGTCCGCACCGGTGTCCCAAGAAGCGGTGATCTGCATCAACCCGGCCCCGTATCCGCAGCCGTTGTCGATCACGCCGTCGCAATCGTCGTCGATCGCGTTGCACGACTCCTCGACTGGCGTCGAGCACGCTCGCGGAATCTCCTGGGCCGTGGCGATGGGGACGATCGAGACGAGGACGGGCGGCTCGATGACGCGAGGCGGGTCGATGGTTTCGGCGGTTTCGCGCACAGTTTCGCTTCCAGGTCCGTCTACGCCTCGGCCGGCGCACGCGGACGAGCAGAGCAAAACGGCGATTGCGACCCTTTTCATCATCCGGCCGGCACTATAGCCGAGGTAGCGTACAATGCGGGCGCGATGATGGAGGCACTCGAGCAGGCCAAGAACGCGATCGAGGGCCGGACCGGAAAGGCCGACGTTGCATTGGTCCTCGGGTCGGGGCTTGGCGACTATGCAAACAGCTTGGAGGACGCGCGCGTGATCCCGTACGCGGAGGTCCCCCACATGCCTCTCTCCGGGGTCGAGGGGCACGCGGGCAACCTCGTCGTGGGGCACAGGGCCGGAAAGCGAGTCGTTGCGATGCAAGGACGCGCCCATCTTTACGAGGGGAATGCTCCAGCCGACGTCGTGTTTGGGGTTCGCTTGATGGGCCTTCTCGGAGCCGAGACGCTGATCGTGACCAATGCGGCGGGAGGGATCGCGCAAGACCTCGAGGCGGGCGACCTGATGGCGATCCGCGATCAACTCAACCTCACTGGGACGAGTAGTCTCATCGGTCCAAACGACGAACGCCGAGGCCCGCGGTTCCTCGACATGAGCGCTGCATTCGACGCCGACCTCATCGAGGTCGCAAGCAACTTGGCGACGGGGCTCGGGTTCGAGCTGCGACGCGGCGTTTACGCAGGTCTTCTTGGACCGGCCTACGAGACCCCGGCTGAGGTGCACATGCTCAGGACCCTCGGCGCCGACGCCGTCGGGATGAGCACCGTGCTCGAAGTGCTGGCCGCACGGCACATGGGGCTTCGGGTCCTCGGTATCTCGTGCATTTCGAATCTCGCCGCGGGAATTTCGAAAGTCCCCCTCAGCCACGAGGAAGTGACAGAGACCGCGGCTCGTGCTCGGCCTCGTTTCGAAGCACTGCTTTCGAGCGTGCTGGAGTCGATCTGATGGACGAAAGCGCCTGGGCAACGTTGAAGCGCGCAGCGGGGGAGGCGCGAGGGAACGCGTACGCTCCTTACTCGAGTTTCGCCGTCGGTGCGGCGGTTCTGAGCGAGAGCGGCAGGGTGTTCACAGGCTGCAACGTCGAGAACGCCAGCTACGGCGCAACGATTTGCGCCGAGCGCGCCGCCCTGTCAGCTGCGGTTACGGCCGGCGAACGCGAGCTCGTAGCGCTGGTCATCGTTTCCGGCGCGAAGAGCGCCATCCCGCCTTGTGGTATCTGCAGGCAATCCCTCGCGGAGCATGGGCCAGCCCTTGCGATACGGAGCTACGCAGGCGAAGCACAGTCGGATTACGAGCTCAGCGCTCTTCTTCCCGAAGCGTTTGGTCGCAGGCACTTGGACTGAAGCGGGTCAGTTCAGCCCTTCGCTGATGCGCCGGAGCTTGTTCTCGACGTCCGCCCGGTCGATCGCGTCCCGATCGGCGAGCTCCAGATAGCGCCCGTACTCGACGATCGCTTCCTGCCGCTTGTTCCGCGCGTAATAGATGTCTCCCGTCAGCCGATGCGAGTCTGCGACCCAGGCTTTGCCCGTGGGGTCTTCGTCTCCGATGGCGGTCGCCTCGAGCAGCGAGGTCAGCGCTTGTGCGCGCTGCCCTTCGTCGAGCTGCAAGCGGCCGAGACGGTACCACCAGTACCCCTGTTCGGGCGCTCCGGCGACGGCTTTCTCGAGGGCCGCGATCGCTTCTTTCATCTGGCCTAGCTGGTAGTGACTTTCGCCCATGGCTGCCCAGGCTTCGATGCGGTTCGGGCTGAGCTCGATCGCCTTTTTCAAATCCGCCAAGGCATCACGGACGGTTCCGGCACGGATCCGAATCCGCGCACGCAGCCAGTAGGCATCCCCTAGCGTGGGATCGAGCTTCAACGCGGCATTGAGCTCTCGCAAGGCCGTGCTCATCTCGTTCGACTCCAGCGCCGCCCAAGCAACGTACATACGATACAGGCCGCTCTCGGGCTCGAGGCGCGCGGCACGCAGGAATCGCTGGCGCGCGGGCTCGAGTTGGCCTCGATCGAGCTCGATGCGCCCCAAGTAGTGCTCGGCTTCGGCCGAGTACGGCTGCGCGTCCAGCACCTCACGAAGGAGCTTCTCCGCCTCCTCGTCCTTGCCCGCAAGGACGAGCACGGCGCCCATCCGCGATTTCAGCGCCGCATCCTCGGGCGATTCGATGAGCGCGCTGCGGTAGCTTTCCGTGGCGGCGTCCATGTCCCCGCCCGCCTCGGCAAGCCTGCCTTTCTCCAGAGCAAGGCCAGGGAATTTCGCATCCAACGCTTCGACTTTCGCAAGCTCCGCAGCGGCCTCGTCGAGCTTCCATTTGCGCCGGTACGCGACGGCGAGCCCAAACTGCGCGGAAGAATCGCGGGGCTCCATCTCGAGCGCCTTCGTAAACTGCTCCATCGCATCATCGAGGCGATTGCGCTGGAGCTCGGCCCAACCCAAGACGCGACGCACCTCGGCGGTGATATCGACCTTCTTCTGTGCTTCGACGAGAATGCCGACCGCCTCGCCTGGTCGCTTGGTCGACGTATAGTGCTGCGCAAGCGCCATGTAGGCGCGCACCGACTTCGGCTTGAGCTTGTTGGCGTTCCGGAAGTGCTTCACAGCGGGTTTGCTTTGGCCAAGTCCCTCGGCGACTTTGCCGAGCCAGAGCTCCACGTCGGCGCTCACCGGCTCGTTCGTGCGCAGGTCAGCCAACAGCCGGTTGGCCTCCTCGGCATTGCCCATCGCCAGGAGCGCCTCCGCGGCGCCCAGCTTGGCTTGGACCACGACTTTGGGCTGACCTGTCACGTCCAGTTCGGCGCCGGCCGGAACTTCTGAGCCCAATACGGTCTGGAAACGCGCATACGCGTCCTGATATGCGCCTTCGAGAAGCACCAATCGCGCGGCCCCGAGTGCGGCGTCCGAATTGCTCGTATCGAGCTCGATCGA
>JABDJF010000564.1 GCA_013002645.1 Myxococcales bacterium | reverse complement strand
CCGCGAGATAGATGAACTTCTGGATGTTCGTGTCCTTGGACTGGAAGTTCTCGTAGGTGCGAGCGAGTTGCTGCTCGATGGTGCAGGACATGGGTGGCACCAAGCCGTGGAGATTCAGCGTGTCCCGCTCCTCCGGGGTGAATGCCGTACCCTTGTTGGTGAAGGGGTTGAGCAAAACGGGCCTTCCGCGCCTGTCTACGGCGATGTACTCGTCGCCGGACTCAGAATCCTGTCGCACATGCCATCTCATTGATCGTTCCTCGCTGGGCTGACGTTTAGGTGTCTGATGGGTCGTGGCGCTGATCGTGTCGCGCGCCGTCGATGTGAAGGAAACGGTCCACGGTCCATACGGCAACCCCTTACCTGAGCATCCCAAATGGGTGAGGCTTGCCTCCTCGCGGTCTCTCTCTCGGAGAACGGCATTTGTCAGGCTGCTGACATCACTATGTCGGCTCGGACGTGTCGGCCGGATGAGTCGGCGGGGCCGCCGCCCTCTTCTGAAAATTGTAGAGAAGAGCTGCAGAGAAGACGCCACCCCACGGGGCAGGCGGAGACGGGTGATTCCAGCCCGCCCGATGGTGTCGGGAGCGATCCCGGGTGGCTCACCCCGGTGGCCGGCTCTCAGGCGAGGATGGCGCCGGTGCGGGGCTCGTCGCCTTCAGCGGGTGGCGCGATCGTCTCGGCCGAACTGGTGGTGATGCGGTGGGCCGTCCAGGCGGCGACCGCAGCGTCGAGAACATCGTCGATCGCAGCCCTGCCGAGCGGGGGAGAAGCCTCGAGCGGAGGCGCGAGCGCTGCGGCCTCGAGAAGTTGGAGGCGCTCGATCGCCCCCGTCCAGGTCTTCTTCGACGCGGTTACCTCGTGCCCAAAATTGCGAGCGAGCAGACGGAACGAGAGTTCGGGGTGGACTTCGTAGAGGCGGTTTTCACCGGTGGCTTCGATGAAGCCCACTGCCTCCAGTATCTTGCTTCGAAGCGCGTAGCTCTGGCGCGAGATGCCGCGACCGAACTCTGATTTCGAGAGCGCATTTGCGTCAGCGTAGGTTGCGGCCTCGAGCACGATTCGCGGCGGAACAGGGAAGAGACTCGCAGCACTCGAGCTCAGCCTTCGCCTCGCCTCTCGATCGGTCGGCCGCACGGCGGAGTCGGTAGGGAACGAGAGGGGGATGTCGATTCCGAACGCCTCAGCCTGTGGAAACGTGGCAACCAGCGAGGCGATGTCGGGGAGGTGGGCGATCGCTGAGAAGCGACCGTTCTCGCAGGCGACGGCAACCCAACCGTCGGGGCAGCCATCAGCGCCGACGGCGAGGATCGGAGCTTGGCGAGGCATGGTCCGAGCCTACACGGCTCATCGGTGGGAGACGCGATCGTAGTGCGTTGCAACCAACAAGGCCGGTCGGACGAGTGGCCCGACCGGCCACGCCTGCTTGTCGTCGGGACGCTACTCGGACTTTTCCGGCATTGCCGCTTCGTCAGCCTTCTCGTCGGACGTGTAGCTCAGGTCGGTTCGAGCGCGCCAATCACGATCCTCGGTGCTGGCGATGTACTCGACGTAGCGATCCCACATCTCCTTCGAGCCGTCGGGGCCAAGAGCTTTGGCCAGGAGCTCGTTCATGTCGGGTCCGCCATGCAGCGAGGAACGATCCTTGCCCCAGGTCACGAAGGCATAGTCGCCCTTGCCAAACGGAATCGAGTAGGCGAACCAATTGACGGGCGCGTTGACCTTCTTCATGGCGGCGACCGCCTCCTTGACGAGCTCGCTGAACTCTTTGCCCATCGATGCGCGGACGCTATCGGTCGAGACGTTGACGACCGTCATCGCCGAGATGTCGAAGCCCTCGGGGATGTAGCTCATGTCCGCCTGGTACTTCCAGATCTCGGTGTGGTGCTCGACGATGGCGTCGTTCGCGCCGGCAACCAGGTTGCTCATCACTCCTTCGCCCAACTTCTCATCCAGCATCTTGTTGCGGGCGTCGGCTTCGTCCAAGTAGCCATAGTTGGGCATGTCACCCACCCAGGCATAG
>JABDJF010000515.1 GCA_013002645.1 Myxococcales bacterium | reverse complement strand
GCCCCTGGCCGCTCTCACGATACGCAGTGTTTTTCTGGGTCCAAGCGGCTTGAGCACCCCCGCGCGATAGAGCACCCGGGCGACTTCCAACTTCTCTGCGAAACTGCCCATGAGGCGGAGAGTAGCGCTTGCTCTTCCCCATGTCAGCCGCTGCTAGCGTGATCGCGCTCCAGGAACGCTTCCCGCTCCGTCATCCTTCGGCTCGGTATCGAACCCTGAGCTAAAAACGAAAGATGTACTCGACCCAGAGCCAATGCTCCGGGTTTGGCACGCGAGACAGCGTCGACTCGCGCTCATCGAGAAACACGCGGAAGTCATAGCGCAACTGCAACACGTCGCGATCGCGCAAGGTCAGCGCGACATCCAAGTAGTGCCAGAGCGACTGGGGCAGGCGGTGGTTGTCCCAGATGTCCTCGAAGTCATAGCGCAATCGACACCGGACACGCAGCCTGTCGACGGGCCGGCCGGTGACCTTGAGGATCGCACTCAAGTCTTGCTGAAGCCGATCGCTCCCGAGCTTGCCCGCCCAACGATACCGAGCTTGGCCCGAGAGGCTGACGCGTCGGACTGGCGCGTAGGCGAGCTGAGTCGCTACGACAAACCGCTGCGCAGAGCCGTTTCGGTACTCCCCCCAGATCGCCCAGGTCCACCTCGACGTGATGCGCCAGTCGGTCCGCGCGAAGAGGAGCGCATTGAGCACGCCGGTGGAGAGCCGGCGCGATCCATCCAGCAGTGTACGGAGCACGACCTGCGGCCCAAGCTTGGCTGTGGCCCTAAATCGCGCTCCTGCTTCATCTCTTGCGCGCAGCCCGTCGAGCTCGTCCGGCGCCGACACTGGACGCGCATACGGATTCGCGTACCGCGAGCCGTAGTAGCGCAACGACAGGTCGAGCTCGCCCTTGGGCAGCGTGGTAACTCCTCGAACGAGCGCCGCATATCCGCCTCCGCCTTCGCGCTGCGAATCGAAGCTGCGTGCGAGCTCCACGAAGAAGTCTTGCTGACCAAAGCCGAAAGCCGCGTCCAGTCCAATCGCCCCGAATGGACCGCCGAACGGTTTGCGCGAGAATTCCTGGAACCCGAGATCGGTGCCTTCGACGAGCCATCTGGGCACCGAGCCGTAGCCGGTGATGCCCAGATGGGCCCGGTCGTTCCAGAAGTAGCTCGCGTTCGCCCCTGCGAGCCCCTCCGCGTACATCGCCGGCAGGGTTGCGAGCCTCGTCGTGCTCGCAGGCGCCCTTGGGTCCCGACCCCGCACGAACACCGGCGGCGCGAGGCAGCCCGGGGCTTGGTCACGGTGCGGATTGTCGCACGCCGCTGCATCGACGAGCTCGATCTGCGCAATGCGGTGCACTTGATACGAGCCCCATGCATAGGCTTGAAGCCAGCCCTGCCCGAGGCGAAGCTCCTTCAACCCTAGCGCGACACCGGCCAGGCGGTTCGTCCACTGGTAGTCGGGGGTGACTCTGACTCCTGGGCCATTGGAACAGGGCGACTGAGGAAGCTCGCCGGGAGAACGGTTGCAGCGAAGACCGAGGTCACTACCGGCGCGCAGCTCGAAGTCGCCAAACGAACCGTTCGGTGTGACCTGGTCGGTGACATCAAACGTCAGACGCTGCCCGAAGCCGATGCGATAGGTGCCCGCCACGAGCTCCCATCGCTTGTCATCCCATTCGACGTAGAGCTTCGGGACCTCGAATTGCACTCGCTCGGCCTCGGCGCTGAGCGCGTTCCGATTCGAATCCCAGCGGACGCGACGCAGACCGTTTCGAGTCAAGGCAGCCGCGACGCCCATGTCTAGGTTACCAAGCGTCCGTACGCGGGCTTGCAACGCAAAAGCCGGCGGCAATCGATCGTGCCGTCCCGTCCACCGCGCCCGGAGACGGAGCAAAGCCTTGGTGAGTGACCTTACGGCACTTGGATCGCCGACGATGATGAATGCACGAATCGAGCGGGCCAGCTTGGGCGTAAGCGCATCGGCGCCAATCAACTCATCTAGGCTGTGAATCGATCCCGCCCCGTTGCGGTAGGCGAGGATTCGATCGACCTGCGCATAGTTGAGGTTCGGTAGCGAATACAGATCTTGTCGACTAGCCCGATTTAGGTCTACGCGCGTTTGATGAAGGAGCAGCAGCGCGTCGAATGATGATAGCGAGATCTGGTCGGTGAACAGGAGCTCGTACAGGTCCTGCTCGGTTTCTATGTCGATGAAGACTTCGAATTGAGCTGCCGATGCCGTGCCGGGTGCCAACACGGCCAGCCAGCCCGAAAGGAGGGCCCGCCTCAGGGGCACCGGGGATTCGGTGCGCCGGGGCTACCGAGATCGCCATCGCCGTAGGCTTGCGAGGCGTCACAGACATTGCCGAGAACGTCGACTTGGGTTGCGATGCCCGCTTTGGAGCGCTCGTAGCTCACCGAGTCGAGAGCCTGGTCTCCGATGCTCAGCGCGATCGTCTCGTCGCTGTTGTTCAACGAAAGAGACAGCTCGAGGTCGACGCGTTCGAGCCCGCCATTTTCTAAGGGATTCGCGTTGCGGGCAAAGATCACGTGGGCCCCCACAGCCACCTCGAGACAGTCATCCGCCTCGATTGCACCGCTGCTGGAGCTGAGGTCCGACAGCACGAGCC
>JABDJF010000507.1 GCA_013002645.1 Myxococcales bacterium | reverse complement strand
TCTCAAGGCTGACGGCGCGGGCGACGGCATTCCCGCGTTGTCCATCGAGGCCAACGCGGTCGTGATCCGTTAGTGGATGGGGCGCCGCCAAGGCCGCCCAAGCGACCGCCGTCCCGTATTGGTGGAGCGAAGCTGAGGCGCCCTGAGCGAGAACGGACGCAGGGGAAGAAGTCGAGATTGAGGTTGATGGAGCCACAATTCGGCTCTCCGGATGAGCCTGATGGGAGAAGAGGTCGACAAAAGACCGCGTCAACGCCGTTCGCGCCTTTTGTTCGCCAGCGGCGGCCCTAAAGGCAAGCCATGGGACGAATGATGATCGGAGTTGCCGTGGTGCTTATCGCGCTCGGTCTTGCGGCGTATGTGGGAACGGACCGGGTCAGCGTGACCGCTTTGATTCCGGCCTTCTTTGGGATCGCGCTCGGGGGACTGGGCGTGCTCGGGCTGAAAGACCGATTTCGCGTCCCCTCGGCGTACGGCGGCATCGTGCTTTCGGTCATCGGACTTCTTGGGAGCGTCCCGGGGATCCCGAAAGTCATCGCCTATCTCGGTGGCGGGGAGGTGGCACGGCCTGCCGCAAGTATCGCGCAGTCGATGATGGCCTTGGTTTTACTCGTGCTCACTGTGAGCCTCGTGAAGTTCGTGGTCGCCGAACGCCGCCAGGCTCGAAATCCTTGAACGCATAAGCAACCTTCCCGGTCTTCACGACGGCGCCGTCGTTCCGAATGAAGTGGAAGCGCAGAGCCTGTGGCGCCCTCCGGGTCGGTGTGGCGATCTGGGAGGTGCCGCTTAGGACGCTTGTTTGGGTTGGCGGTCGGTGGGGCGCGGGAGGGCTAGCGCCTGAACAGACGCTCGACGAGCGGGATCCAGAAGCCCACGACGGCCGCCGCAAACAACCCCCAGCCCGCGCCCATCGCGGCTAGTACAACGGCGACCCAAAACAGGCGCGGCACGGTGGCGCTCGTCCCGGTGGTCATGACGGTAGGTTACCGCATCGGGAGTCTCTCTGAAGCCACTCATCTCTCCTAGCGAGGCTTTGCCCTATACTACACTGGCCAAGGCGGTGCTGTGAACGAGAACATTTTCTTTGGATCTCTCGCGCGAGTGTCTGACCTCGAGTCGCGTGAGTTCGAGTGCGAGCCGATTCCGCGTAAGCAGTGGGAACCGGGCGACTACGTCGTGGGCACGATCACGGTCCCTCGTGGCGGACTTTCCTCCATTGAGCTCACCAGCGGACGCGTCATTCGACCCGTCACGGGCGACTTGCTCTTGGGAGCGCTCGGAGTTCGCCACGCGACTCTGGAAGTGGTCGGTTCGCACGAGGCAGTCGGCAATGACCTCCGCATGGAGCTGCTTAGCGCGTCGGGCTTGCTCGGCCGGTCTACGTCCGTCTCGGGCGTGCTTCCATCTCTGATGCAGGTCGACTATCGGGGGCATGCGATTCGGGGTGGGCAGAAGCTCAACATGGCTGACTTCGCGAAACACCCCGAGGTGGAGGAAGGATACGACGTTCCGACCATTCTCATCGTGGGCACCTCGATGTCCGCGGGAAAAACGACGTCGGCGAAGATCATCATTCGCCAGCTCAAACAGGCCGGTCTGCGCGTCGTCGGTACGAAGCTGACCGGGACCGGGCGCTATCGGGACACACTCGCCATGTCAGACGCCGGCGCGGACGCGATCTACGATTTCGTCGATGTCGGGCTGCCGACGTCGGTGTTGGATCCAGAGCGGTACCGGCCGCATCTGCGCGACCTCTTGGGCATCATCGCCGAAGCGAGACCCGATGTCGTCGTTGCGGAGGCCGGCGCATCACCGTTGGAGCCTTACAACGGCGAAGTCGTGCTCGACGAGCTCGGCAAAGCGGTTTCGTTCACCGTGCTGTGCGCATCCGACCCGTATGCTGTCGTCGGCGTCATGCGAGGCTACGATGTCATACCAAACCTCGTGGCGGGGGTCGCGACGAGCACGAGCGCCGGCGTCGAGCTCGTCGAAAAGCTCAGCGGCGCCAGAGCCCTCAACCTGCTCGATGCGGAGTCGATTCCCGAGCTCCGCGACATGCTCACCGCCGCGGTGCCGACGGATTAGATTAATCGCATTGGCTTCATTGCTTTGCTATGTCTTCTTGCTTTTCTTGAACCCGAAGTCCGGCTTCTCTCCGCGCATGAGCATGTCCAGGAACTTGTCGAAGCGTTTCTGTCTGGTTTCTGGCCGCTTGGCCGTCGTGAGCCCGTAAGCGATGGCGTATCGATTGGTTTTGTTCAACGTTTCAAAGTATTGTTTCGCTTTGGGCTTGCGTTCGACCGCTGCCACGAAATCCGCGGGCACTTTCATTTCGCTTAACGCGTAGGCATTCTTCCAGCGTCCGTCCGCCTTCGCGGCGCGTACCTGCACCAGCCCCGGCTCTTGCATCCGACCCTCGCCGATCAAACGCTCCGCGTGCTCTCGGTTCCGCTTGGACCAACTGCTTCGAGGTTTTCGTGGCGTGATCCGTTGGAGGTAGGCTTCGCCATCGATGGACTTCTTGACGCCGTCGATCCAGCCCCAGCACAGCGTTTCAATGACGATCTCGGTCCAACTGACGCTTGGTTTGCCCGTCTTCACTTTGAATACCTTGATCCAAAGCTCATTTTCGGAGGCATGGTTTGCTTTGAGCCATTGACTCAGCTTTTTTGCTGAAGCAAAGGTTTTGATTTTCGCTGGATCGGGTTCGGGCATGGGATCAGAAACCAGTGGCGTAGGATTGGGCACACCGGGTCACGTCGATAGGGGAGTTCGCGGTCTGGATCAACGACCAGCTGATCCAGCATCTGAGCGAAGGCTCGCCAAACATGGATCGGATGGGCGGCGGCTGGTGGGGCCCCGATCCCAACGGAGAGCCGTTCCCCGGCTTGGCATGGACCAGGTGACGCCGTCGAGGGACGCGGTTTCGAGGTGGGGGCGGCGAGGCTAGTCCAATGGCGCTTGGCCTGGTAAGTGGATGCGGCATGGAGCTCTTTCACGTCGTAGTGCTCGTGGCGGCCGCGCTGTGCGCCCTGGTCGCTGGCCTGTTGTTCACGTTTGCTGTCGTTTCGATGCCCGGGTTGGAGAACCTGAGCGACCGGGAGTTCATCCGTGCGTTTCAGGTGATGGATCGTGTGATTCAGGACCGGCAACCGCTGTTCATGGTGGTTTGGGTTGGTTCGGTCGTGGCACTGCTCTTGGCACTTGCGATGGGTTTCCAGCAGGAAGATGGCGTTGTGCGTGGGCTGCTCATCGTTGCGGCCGCGCTCTACCTCTTTGGCGTGCAGCTGCCGACGGCGCGAGTGCACATCCCGCTCAACAACGAGATTCAAACCGTGGAGGTGGAGGCCATTGGGGAGGCCGAGCAAAAGCAGGCTCGTGAGCGCTTTGAGGGGCGCTGGAATCGTTCGAACCGAATCCGGACGGCGATTGCGGTTGTGACGATGGTGTTGTTGCTGGTTGTGTTGGTGAGGCTGCCGGTGGCATGATTACTTTGGCTCCTGAAAACCCATTGGCGAAGTCGGTCGAAGTTGCGAACGGCGTGATGCGCGTGGCGCTCGAGGACGGTGACCAGTGAGGGACGGGACGGTTCTCTTGTGGAGCCTCGTCGTTTGCTCGCTTCTCCTGACGGGCTGCCCGACCAGCGCTACCCAATCGCCAGCCCCGGGTGCAGGCTGCGTGGAACGGTACGCCAAGTGCCGGCTGCCGGATGGGCCGCTCGGGGTGTGCAACGA
>JABDJF010000485.1 GCA_013002645.1 Myxococcales bacterium | reverse complement strand
CTCGACGCCTTCGGGCAGCTCGCCACCGGCACGAATGTACTGCCACAGCAGCGGGGCAAGCGTCTCGACGGCCGCGGACGCGCTGACCGCCGGCGCGGTGGCCCCCATCAACGGACCGTATGGGGATTCGATCTCTACGGCCTCGACTTTGCTGCCTTTCCACGTGACACGCAGGGACTCGGGCGCGAGGCTCGGCAACGACTGAAGCAGCCGTACTTCCCCGTCGACCGCGGTGCCGGCGAGGCATGCGGCTTGCGCGACGCGGCCATGCCGCTGGATGAGACCTGCCAGTCGTTGCCGGACCCTCGGCTCCTCCTCGACGGCGAGCAGCGCGGCCAGGGCGCGGGTGGGGTCGGCCGCATCCTGGAGCACCGCACGGACCAAGCCGTGGCGCTCCGGCGCGGGCAGCTCCGCGTATGCGAAGGCGAGGCTGTCTAGGGCCGTCCGGTCGTGCAGAATCTGGTCGAGAAGGCTCGAAAACGGCCCCCGCCGCGGCCGATCTGCGCTCGCAATACCAGGGCGCGTTGGCTTCACAGGGCCCGTATACCTCAGCGCCCCCCGTTCGACCAGCGCCTGTAAGTGTAGTGAAACGTATTCCATTTGACTTCATTCACCCACTTGGCTAAAGGCACTCTGTTCAGGAGTCGGCATGCAGGGAACCGAGCTCATCGCGCAACACGAGAAGATGGTCCGCGGCCTCGCTTTCCGGCTCCGCCGGGAGCTCTCGCTGCGGGGCGAGTTGGACGACTTGATCGCCTTTGGCTTTGGCGGCCTTCTCGAGGCCCATCGACGATTCGACCCGGGCCGCGGGGTGCGCTTTCAGACGTTCGCCTATCACCGCGTCCGTGGCGCCATGCTGGACGGCGTCCGAAAGATGTCCGATTTGCCCCGCCGCGCGCACGAGCGCCTGCAGGCGCCGGCCGACGTGACGCCCACCGCGTTCCCCACCGCGCTCGACCAGGCGTTCACCCGCATGAGCGCGGCCCTGAGCACAGCGACGGTGCTCCAGGGCACGTTCGGCGACCAGAGCCCGGAAGCGGCGCTGCTTAAGAACGAGAGCGTGGCGCGGCTTCTTCAAGCGCTACCTAGGCTCTCGCCGAGGCAGCGGGTATTGGTCCGCGGCTTCTACTTCGAGGGCCGCTCCATCGACGCCATGGCACGGGACCTCGGCATCTCGAAGTCCTGGGCCAGCCGCCTCCATCGCAGCGCACTCGGGGAGCTTCGCGACGCGCTCGAAGCGTCCTGACCGAAACCCGGCCGCTCAGCCGAAATCCGCGTCTTCCCGGCGGGTTACCTGCGCATGCGCCTACGCGCCTGCGCCCCAAATGCGAACCGCGATTCGCACTTGACCAAGGGTGTGAGCTTTTCGGCCTCAGCTGTGGCAAACGGGGCTCTACCTTGTAAATTTCGATGTAAAATGAAGCCAGATACCATTGGTTTCGCGGTTTTCTACATCTGGCACGCAAACTGCATCATGCTCGGCTCGTATGGGGGCAACGAGAACAGCAGACCCGAAGGCGGCGGCTGACAACCGCGGCGTTCGGATCATCGCGAAGTCGGTCTACCGTGAGCTTCGCAACAGCGGCCACAGCCGCTCGGACATCGTCGCCTTCACCAACGCGGTGCTCGAGCTGGTGACCACTGAGCTACGTGACGCCCAAGAGGCAGCCGAGTAACGATCGTCAGTCGCGCTGACTTCGGTCAAAAGCGCAACCGATTCGCGTGCTTGGCTCCTTGACCGATTCGAGGTGCGCGCTAGGTTCCGCCCTCGCTGGCGACCCGGTAGAACCGGGCTGCAGTCGGGAGGGAGTCGAACGAACGATGGCTACGAAAATCGGAATTAATGGTTTTGGACGGATCGGGCGCTGCGTCGCTCGGATCATCGCCGAGCGCGGAGGAGACATCGAGATCGTTGGCATCAACGACCTCACCAGCGCCGACATGCTCGCGCATCTTCTCGAGTGGGACTCCGTGCACCGTCACTTCTCGCACCCGGTCAAGGCGGAGGACGGCGCGATTCGGATTGGGGACAAGCGTATCCCGGTCTCGGCGGAGCGAGATCCTTCGAAGCTGAAGTGGAAAGAGCTCGGCGCCGAGGTGGTGCTCGAGTGCACCGGCTTCTTCCGAACCAAGGAAGCCGCGTCGGCGCATTTGAAGGCCGGCGCAGACCGCGTCATCATCAGCGCGCCCGGCAAGGGTGAGATCGACGGCACCTTCGTCGTCGGCATCAACAGCGACAAGTTCAACCCGAAGACCGATCGCGTCATCAGCTGTGCATCCTGCACGACGAACTGCTTGGCCCCGCTCGTCCAGGTGCTTCACGAGAACTACGGCATCGTGAAGGGACACATGGTTACCGTACACGCGTACACCAACGATCAGGGTCTTCTCGACCAGCCGCACTCGGACAAGCGCAGGGCGCGAGCCGCTGCCCTTTCGATGATTCCGACCTCTACGGGTGCTGCGACGGCGATTGGGCTCGTCATTCCGGAGCTCCAGGGCAAGCTGGCCGGCACCGCGATTCGCGTGCCAACCCCGAACGTGTCTCTCACCTGCCTCACCGCACAGCTCGCCAAGAGCACCGACCGGGACGCGGTCAACGCGGCGCTCAAGGCAGCTGCACATGGCCCTCTCAAGGGCATCCTCCAGTTCCAGGAGACGCCGCTGGTCTCGGTCGACTTCATGGGCAACCCACATTCGTCGATTTGCGACGCGGCGCAGACTGAGGTGGTCGGCGGCGACCTCGTCGAGGTGCAGAGCTGGTACGACAACGAGTGGGGCTTCTCGAACCGTATGCTCGACCTGGTGCGGATCGTTTCGAGCGCGGACTGATCCCGTGGCGGAGTCCATTCGTTCGATCGAGGACCTGAGCCTCGAAAGCGTCGCTACGTTCATTCGCGTCGACTTCAACGTGCCGCTGAAGGGCGGCGAAGTGACCGACGACACCCGAATCCGCGCCGCCCTTCCGACGATCCGCTACGCGCTGGAGCAAGGCGCGCGCGTGGTCTTGGCCTCTCACCTCGGTCGTCCGAAGGGCAAGGTTGTCCCCGAGCTTTCGCTCGAACCCGTGGCGATTCGCCTGGCCGAGCTTCTAGACGTTGGAGAGGTGCGTCTTACCGACGACTGCATCGGAGACGGCGCACGCAAGGTCGTTCAAGATCTTCGCGACGGCCAGGTGGCGCTGCTAGAGAACCTGAGGTTCCACGGAGAGGAAAAGAAGAACGACGTGGACTTCGCACGCGAGCTTGGCGGCTCCTGTACGGCTTACGTGAACGACGCGTTCGGAGCTGCGCACCGGGCCCACGCCTCGGTGAGCGCCCTGCCCCGTCTGATCGAAGACCGGGCCGCGGGCTTATTGCTTCAGCGGGAGCTCGAGGTGCTCGACAAGTTGCGCACCAACACGCCGCGTCCCTACATCGCGATCCTCGGCGGCGCGAAGGTCAGCGACAAGATCGGCGTCATGGAAGCGCTGCTCACGAAAGTCGATGCGCTCATGGTCGGCGGCGCGATGGCGAACACGTTTCTGGCGGCGCGCGGCCTGAGCGTAGGGAAAAGCCTCTGCGAAGCCGACAAGCTAGCCTTGGCCCGGAGCCTGATGGCGGCGGCCGAAGAGAGCGAAGTCGACCTCCTTCTTCCGATCGACGTTCGGGTTGGCGATTCGATCGAGTCGGCCGCGCCGCAGGTTTGCGGCGTCGATGCCATCCCGGCCGATGCGATGGCGCTCGACATCGGCCCAGCGACCGAACAGCTCTACCGGGAACGGCTCCGTCGGGCGATGGCGGTGTTCTGGAACGGGCCCATGGGCCTCTTCGAGAACGCCGCTTTTGCGGAGGGTACCCTCGCCGTCGCACGCGCGGCCGCCGATTGCCCCGGGTTCAGCGTGGTCGGTGGCGGCGATAGCGTCGCTGCGGTCAAGCAGGCCGACCTGGCAAGCCGTTTCGATCACGTGTCCACTGGCGGCGGCGCGTCGTTGGAGTATCTAGAGGGCCGCCCACTGCCGGGCGTGGAGGCGCTTCAGCCATGACAAAACGCACACCGCTGATTGCGGGCAACTGGAAGCTGAACAACACAATTGCAGACTCGAAGGCGCTCGCGGGAGCGATCGCCGCGCGCGTCGGCGCCGGTCTGCCCTGCGAGGTGGTCGTTGGTCCGGTCGCGACCTCGTTCGGCGCGGTGAAACAGAGCCTCGAAGGGTCTGCTGTCGGCCTCTCGGCGCAGAACACCCACTGGGAAGATTCGGGCGCCTGGACGGGCGAGCTCAGCCCGACGCTGCTCGTCGACGCAGGCTGTGGCTACTGCATCATTGGTCATTCCGAGCGGCGCCAGTTCTTTGGTGAAACCGACGAAGGCGTCCGCAAGAAGGTGGGCGCCCTGTTGGTGCACAAAGTCGTCCCGATCCTCTGCGTCGGCGAGACCCTCGAACAGCGCGAGGCAGGCAAGACCCTCGACGTCGTCCTGGGCCAAATCGATGCCGCGACCGAAGGATACGACGCCGTCGCCCTGGCACCGCTGGTGGTGGCCTACGAGCCGATTTGGGCGATTGGCACCGGGAGGACCGCAAAGGCCGAGGACGCGCAAGAGGTTCACGCGGCCATTCGTGGTCGCCTCGCGGAGCTCAAGGGCCAGTCCTGGGCGGATTCGGTTCGCATTCTGTATGGTGGGAGCGTGAAGCCCAGCAACGCGGACGAGCTGCTGTCCCAGCCCGATGTGGACGGCGCCCTCGTCGGTGGCGCATCGCTAACGCCCGACAACTTCATTCCGATTATCGATGCGGGCGTTCGCCGCGCAGAGAGCTGACTCCATGTACACCTTCATTTCGATTGTTTATGTCTTCGTTTGTCTGTTCCTCATCCTCGTCGTGCTTCTGCAGTCGGGCAAAGGGGGCGGGCTTGGGTCAGCTTTCGGCGGCGGCGCGAGCCAGCAGATTTTCGGAGGCGCCGGCGCGGGCAACCTACTCACGCGGCTAACCGCCGGGTTCGCGTTCGCGTTCATGGCGCTTTCGGTCTGGTTGGCATTCCTTTCGTCTTCGGGCGAGCAAGCGCTCGACCGCGCCGTGCGCGAGCAGGCGGCTGCGCAGGAAGTGGCAGCCGAGATCGAAGTCGAAGAGGCCGAGGAAGCCGCGCTGGAAGCGGAAGAGGCCGCCGCGGCGGAGGCCGAGACGCCGATCGAAGCTGACGAAGCTATCGACGAGAGCGAGTAGCGCCACTACCGGGGCACGGAAAAACCCGCGACACGGGGCTGCGTCGAACGGCTCGGCTTGCAAAGGTGGCCGGAGGGGCTTGAAGCCTGAGGCCACGCAAGCCGAGCCTCGTCGCATGCGCCAATCCG
>JABDJF010000327.1 GCA_013002645.1 Myxococcales bacterium | reverse complement strand
CTACGAGCTCGACTCCCCTTATCTCGACATGAGCTTGGCGGAGGGCTTGGACGAATCGACCCTCTCGGCGCCGCTCCGCAGCGAGCTCGCAAGGCGGGGGGTGGAGCTCGGACCAAAGGCCGAGGTGATCGTCGACGTGCCCGGGGAGGCGTGGACGATCGAAGACGGGGACGACGCGCATCGTATCGCGGCGCGCGGTACCGTGCTGCGCATCGAGACGCTCGATCTTTGGGACGGCGAGGACGACTGGATCTTCTTTGCGGTTCTGCTTGCCATCTTGCTTTTCAACGTCGTCTTCATGGACGTGAACCTCACTTCGCCACACAGCTTCTACCGCGATCGGCTGAGCCGCGTGTTTCTGTTTCGCGTGTCCACCGACGATGAAATCGAAGCCAACGATGCCCAGAAGATGTCGACGCTCAATGCGCCGAAGACGAAAGCTCCCTACCACCTGATCAACACCGCGCTCAATCTTCACGGCTCCAGAAACCCGAACCTCCGAGGTCGCAACGCCGACTTCTTTGTTCTCAGCAAACGGTACGCCGGAAGCATGCAGACCGGATACTGCGAAACCGATTCGCTCGAGGAGATCGACACGCACCTGAACCTGGGCACGGCGATGGCCGTGTCCGGCGCAGCGGCGGCACCAAACATGGGCGTAACGACCGAGCGCTCTCTCGTGTTCTTGATGACGTTGCTCAACATCCGCCTCGGGTACTGGTTGCCAAACCCGGAGTACGTGCGGTCGACCTCGTTCGGTCGGAGGCTGTTGCTCCGGCGAGGCGCAGGCCCACTGAAGGTGATAAGCGAATCAATCGGGGGTGTCCACGCCCGAGGCGCTCATGTGAACGTTTCGGACGGCGGTCATCTCGAAAACCTCGCTGTGTACGAGCTCCTCCGCCGCCGCTGTGAGCTCATCGTCAGCATCGATGCGGGTCGCGATCCCGAGCATCAGTTTCCGTCCCTGATTCGCCTCATCCGGTTCGCCAAGCTCGACATGGGCATCCAGATCGACATTGACCTCTCCGATCTCGCCCTCGATGAGAACGGTTTCTGCAGCAAGCACTGGGCGGTGGGGAAGATCCGATACGGCGACGATCAGGTCGGGCATCTCCTCTACGTCAAGGCCTCCATGACAGGCGACGAAAACCTGTACGTGCGAGAGTACGGCAAAATGAATCCAACCTTTCCGCACGAATCAACCGCAAACCAGTTCTTTACCGAAGAGCAGTTCGAGGCCTGCAGGGCTCTGGGCTACCACGCGGCAAGCCGCGCCATCGCGGAGCACGCGACACTGGCAGGCCTCCCCCCCGATGAGTCCGACTGACGTCGCACTTGGTGGGACGTGTCCTCCGCATCAATCGATGTCGATAGCATCTTTCGGGCAGAAGGTGTTAGGGTCCGCGCTCTTCGAAGGTGACCATGCGAACGCCCAAACATCGAATCGTCCTCGTCCCAGGCCTCTTCGGCTTTGCGCGACTCGGCGGTTTTGACTACTTCATGCACGTCGAGGAGGCGCTGGAGCGTCGCTTCTCGGAGCGCGGCGAACGCTGCGCCTTCACTCTGGTGGCGTCTCCGCCTACCTCCTCGATCGTGCGTCGGACCGAAGTGTTGATCGAAACGGTCGAGAAGGAGTGCGGCGATGAGGAAGGTCCCATTCATCTCATCGGGCACTCCACGGGCGGCTTGGACATCCGGTTTCTCGCGAGCCCCACAGCCATGTTCTACCACCCACCGTGGTTCGACCGGATCGAAACGGTCACGAGCGTCACGACGCCTCATTGGGGCTCGCCGCTTGCGCACTACTTCACAACCTTGGCGGGCACCCGAGTCCTCGAGGCGCTTTCCTACCTCACCTACATGACCCTCCGCGCTGGTGGGCCGCCCTTGACCGTCCTGACACCGTTGATCGCTGCGCTTGGAAGGATCGACCTCGGCGTCGAAATCAAAGCGCTCGACGGAATGACCGATTTGCTGATGAGCTTCTTGGGCGAAGAGGGTCAAGGAGAAGTCCGGGACTGGTTCGCGCAGATTCACAGCGATCAGGGCGCGGTCATCCAACTGACGCCCGAGTCGATGGACATCTTCAGCAACTCGGTGTCGGACAATCCCGACTGTCGCTACGGCTGTGTGGTCGCCTACGCGG
>JABDJF010000462.1 GCA_013002645.1 Myxococcales bacterium | reverse complement strand
GGCGCGGGGTCGCGGAGGTCGAAGGCACCCTGATTCGAGGCACGAGCTATGGGCTGGCGGTTCGGTCCCGGCGCGCAATTCGCTGGAGCCCCGGCTATCGAAACGCGACGATCGTTCCCGTTCGTACAATCGACGAGGCCTTTGCCGCGATCGAACCCATCGGCCCGAGCCTGAAGTGTATCGGCACCGACCCCGCATCGATCTCGAACGTCAGCGCTCGCCTAAGCGAGAGCCGGCCGCTGCGAGCGTACGCCTGCGCCCTCGGTTCGATGCAAACGCCGGCGGTCGACGCGCCTGCGGATGGCTTTCCAATCTGGCACGGCCTGCTGGAGCCTTCAAAGAAGACTAGAGAGGTGACTGCTAAACGCCGATGAAGAGTCGTTGCCCGAAGTTCCGCTCGAGCTTCGCGCCGAAGATCTTCGATGCAGCGCCTTCGATGTCGTATTCGATGCGCTTGAAATGAAATGAGCGAGTGTCGCTGTCGTACACCGTATAGCTTGCGCGATTGTCATAGTCACGAGGCTGGCCGACCGAGCCTACGCTGACGATGTACTTGGCACCGTCCTCGAGCGTGAAGTCCTCGGCCGGCAACTCTTGCACGTCGCCGGGCCGAAGTGCGAACACCTTGCATAGGTGCGAGTGCCCGATGAACGTGATGTCGCCGAGCTCATCCCAAATCGGAAGACACTCGGCAGCCTGGTCGGGTGCGAAGATGTACTCGAACTCTTCGAGCCGCACGGGGGAGCCATGACACAAGTCGACGCCAGTCCCCTCGACGACGTGCTTGTATGGAAGCTGCTTGAGCCAGGCCATGTTCTGCGGCGTCAGCGAGCGGGCGTGCAGGTCCAGCGCCTGGCGAGCGGCTTCGTAGTAGTACGAGTAGTCCATTCGGCCGGCGACTGCGGCGTCATGGTTTCCAAGGATGGTAATCTCAGCCACCTCGCGCACGATGTCGGCGCACTCGTTCGGGCTGCCCCCATAGCCGACCACATCGCCCAGGCAGTAGTAGATGTCGATATCCTCGGTGCCGTAAGCCTCCATGACAGAGGACATCGCTTCGAGATTCGCGTGTACGTCGCTAAATATGCCCAGTCGCATGATTGTTTCGTGACTAATCCCTAATGGTCCATGGTACACGAAAGCCCGGGTGCGGTCGAAGTACCGTGGATCTGGCAGAGCTCCGTCAGCGCCTTCCAGTTGGCCTGAATCTGTGACTCCGAGAGGCCGTGTCCAGACGCAGCGGACAGGTTTTGCTGAAAGTTCTGCTCCAGAACGGCCACCAATCGCTGGATGTCCGGAGCCAAGCCGAACCCCACCGCCTGATGCAGGAGGTCGTTTGACATCGCCATGCCGAACCCGATGGCGTCGGACACCAGCCTCCGCCGCGACAGCTCGAAGACCATCATGGGAACGCTGAGGACGAGGAGCGCTTCTTCGATCTTGTTCGGGCTGGTCCAGGCCTCGAGTCGTTCCAACCGTTCGAGCGCCTCCGCAGCGCTCGAAGCCACGGCCTCGAGCACAAACGGATGGTCGGCCCGTCCGATGGGAAGCGGCATCAGGCGACAGGCGCCGACGGCCTCTTCCCAACCGCCAGCCGGCGCTGCGAGGGCGAGCTCGCTGCGATCGAGGATCATCTTCGCATTGGCCGCGCGCGGCGCTTGCAGCGGGAACGAACGAAGCAAAGTGCGATGGTCGGTGTAGACCACCACCCTCGCGCGAAAATCGCGCCACAGCAGCTCCAAGATCCGTCGGTCGGAATAGCGTTGAGGATTGAGATAAGCGCGACGAACGGCGTTGGTTTGGCGGTCGGTCAGCGCGAGGATGCTGATCGGCATCTGGTGGACCATGTCGAGCTGAATGAGAAGTTCGCTGCTTGCCTCCTCAAACGCTTCGTGTTCATCCGCTCCCACCTGGACGAAGACCCAAAGCTCTTCGTCTTCGATCAGCGGAGCCAGCTCCGTGGAAGCATGGGCCCGGAACCCCGCGGGCGGCAGCAGCGTCCCCGAGGGCGGGTGTCGGGGCTGATCCATCGGGGGCCCACCCAGGGGCTCGAGCTCG
>JABDJF010000458.1 GCA_013002645.1 Myxococcales bacterium | reverse complement strand
GCTGGTTTCCTGATAGATTTCGCCGGGCCGATTCATGATCGTCCACCAGAGGCCGGTCTCGGAGTCCTGGAGCGCCAAGGCGCCGTTGACCTGGTCGCGAAACACCTTCTCGACGAAGGCATCCGACTCCCCCCTCAGCAGACGAACCCGAAGGTAGTCAGAAAGCGACGCCGTCACCCAGCTGTTGCCACGATTCCAGTAGATGTCGTTGTCGGCGCCGGGCCAGCCGTCTGCGTGCTGCATGAGGCCGTCTTCATGCTGAAGTCGCGGCGCGAAGAGGGCCATTTGCTCGGACATGAGGTCGAGAGCCGACGCGTCACCACTGAGCTCGCCCCAGCGCGTCAGCACCATCCCGAACATGAAGACACTATCGACCCAAATGGAAAGCGCGCCGAGGGTGCCGTTGTGACTAATCCCGCCGTAGTCGGTGCGAGGCGCGTCGACCCGAAGGTATTGAAGAACGTCATCGACGACGTCTTGATAAGCCTCGTTCGGTGCTTCGCTGAGAAGCGAGACGGCCGTGATCGCGGGCGGACAGCTGTCGCTCCAGACGATGTCGTAGCCCTCTTGAATGTGGTAGTCCAACCAGGCCCCGTAGTAGTCGCGGAGTCGCTCGTCGCCGGTGACCCGGTGGAGCTCGGTCAGCGCGAACATGAGGACGCCCGGCGCCCAGTCCCAAATCTGCTCTTCCGGAGGGTGCTCTTCGATCCAGCGAAGAGCGATGTCGGTCGCCAGCGCCACTTGCTCCGACGCCGGCGCGCGTCGCGTCGCGTAACACTCGGAGGCGGGCACGTCGGCGTCGCACTGATCGTAGTAACCGGAGTTGCTGGTCGAGGTGCACTGGACGGTGCCCATCACGAGCGAGATGACGAGCAAGTGGAAGATCGATTGCGGAATTCGGTTCATGGTGTTCGGAGCCACAGGAATGAGGGTGTGCTGAGCGGAGGCGCCAGGGCCATTATGCCGAGGTTCGCATACTTCGAGAAGATCCCAAGAGCATCGCGAGCCAGGACCATTCGGTCGATTGAGCGGCGGTCATTCGCACGATGATGGTCAGCGGGACGGAGAGGAGCGCGCCGACCGGCCCCAGCACGAAGCCCCAGAAGACCATCGAGAGAACCACGACCGTAGGCGAGAGGTCGGTGGCCTTCCCTGCCCAGCGTGGCTCGATCAGAATGCCGATCAGCAGATTGATCAGGCCGTAACCGGCGGCCAGCCCCAACGTGGGGAGCCAACCGAGGGTGATCAGGGAAAGCGAAATCGCCGGGATCGAAGCCAGAATGCTGCCGATGCTGGGGATGTAGTTGAGGATGAACGCAATCAGGCCGAACAGGAGCGAATGACCGAGGCCGACGACGCTAGTCAAGCTTGCGACCAGTAGGCCGGTCGCCGCGCTCGTCATGGTCTTGATCAGGAGATATCGCTGCACGTCGCGCGCCGCCCCTTTGAGCGTCTGGACGTCGACACGGCCAAGCTGGTCTGTTCCGGCAAGCTTTTTGGCGATAGACCCGCTCTCGACGACGAGGAAAACGGTGATGAGCAGGACGAGCGACCCCGCGGAGACGACGCTGAGCGCCATCGTCAGACCCGGAAGCGTGAGACCTCGAACCAGCTCGCCCGGGTCGAATTGCTCGACCGCTGTGGCTGGAATGCCGAGCCCTTGGGCCCAAAACCAAGAGGCTAGCTCGAACTGCAAGCGGTCGAAGTCGCCGCGGTACTGGCTGAACGCCAGCGCGAAGTCGGTGGCCGCTCGCGTCGTGAGAAAGCCGAGGCCGGTCACCACCGCGATGGCCGCAAGACAAGCGAGCGCAATCGCCAGCCACTGAGGAACACCCTTCTCGGTCAGGTCGAGAATTTTCGAAAGGCTGATCGCGATCAGCGTCGCAAGCAAAATCGGAATGACGATCGGCTGCCCCAAATGCAAGACGACCAGGAAGACCCCAAAGGCAGCCACACGAACCATGCGGAGGACGTTAGCATGGGTCTAGAATTACAATCGGAGAACGGCTCGCGACGGGCGTGCTCGCGGGCGTACCGGGGCGCGGAAAAAGGCGCGACACGGGGCTGCGCCGAACGGCTCGGCTTGCAAATGTGGTCGGATGCACTTGGGGGCTTTGACCACGCAAGCCTCGCCTCGGAGCTCGCGCCCAATCGGAGCTGGTTGCTGTCTTGCCGATTGTCACTCGCTACGTCGACTCCGCCCCATATCGCGCCTTTTTCCCCGCCCCTGTATTCATATCGATTCAATAGGAGAACAGCTCGGGATGGGCAGCACAGCGATTGGGTCGAGCGTTGCTTTTTTTAGTTTTGAGGATCTGGGGGCGAGTGGGTCCCAATCGCGAGCACGCCCGTCGCGAGCTGTTCTCCGATTGAACGGTTAGTCGTTGCCAGCGCCCGGAGGGCCACTGTGATAGTCAATGCTGACGTGACCTTCGCCGATACGCGCCCGACCTATGTCGTTTCCTCTTGGCTCTTTGCGCGGGTGCTTGGCGGCGTGCTCTCGATCGCCTTCCTGTCTTTGGGCGTCCAAGCGAAGGGGCTCTTTGGGTCGAGCGGGGTGATGCCGATCTTGATGCTCGTCGAGCAGGCAAAAGGCGCGGGGCATAGCTTCTGGCAGCACCCGAGCGCGCTCTGGTGGGGGAGCGGCGACACGATGATCGGTGCGGTCTGGGTCGTGGGCATGGTCGCTGCGCTCGCGGTTCTCCTCGGCTTCGTGCCCAAGCTTGCGCTCGCGGTTTCTTGGTTCGCTTATCTCTCGTTCGTCAGCCTCGGTTGGCCGTTCATGTCGTTTCAATGGGACGTGCTCTTGCTCGAGGTGTCCTTCACGGCCTTCTTCTTCGTGCCCCTGCGTTTGTGGGACCGGCCGAGCGGACATCCGGCCCCGCATCCAATCGCACGATGGGCGCTCTGGTGGCTTCTGTTCCGACTCGTATTCCGTTCGGCTTGGGTGAAGCTCGCCAGTGGTGACGCCGTCTGGGCGGACCTGAGCGCGCTCAGCTATCACTATTGGACGCAGCCTTTGCCGACTGTGCTCGCATGGTACGCCAACCTGCTTCCGGACTGGTTTCAGACGTTGTCCTGCGTCCTGATGTTCATTGTCGAGTTTGGGGCGCCGATCCTTCTCTGGCTGCCCTGGGCCTGGGCACGCCGTACCGCGGCCGCCGCGATCGTCGGGTTGATGATCCTGATCGGGCTCACCGGCAACTACGGGTTCTTCAATTTGTGCACGATTGCGCTCTGCATTGCGCTGCTGGACGATCGCCTCCTCGAGCGCTTCGCTAGAGGGAGATTCGACGTCAGACCCCCGCCCGACCGCAAATCTAGATGGAACGACTGGCCGGGGGTCGCGCCCGCGCTCGTCATCGTGCTGTCGGGCGCAATTTTCCTGTCCGGCACGTTCGGCCGGGGCGCGCCTCGTTGGTTGGGTCCGATCTACCCGTTCAGCACATTCAACAACTACGGCCTCTTTGCCGTCATGACGACCGAGCGTCCGGAGATCGAAATCGAAGGCACCGTCGACGGCGAGATCTGGAAGCCTTATCGGTTCCGCTACAAGCCGGGCCCGCTCGACCGAGCGCCCGTCTGGAACAGCCCGCACCAGCCGCGGCTAGACTGGCAAATGTGGTTCGCCGCGCTTGGCGACTATCGCCGAAACGTCTGGCTCGGCAACTTGATGCGTCGGCTATTGCAGGGCGAGCCGACCGTCGTTCGGCTCCTCGACGAGAATCCGTTCGAACGAGGGCCGCCGAAGCAGATACGCGCCGTCATTTATCGTTACGAGCTCACCGACCGTGACGAACGCAAGGCCACTGGCAATTGGTGGAAGCGCGGCGACCGGGCGCTCTACGCGCCGATCCTCGGCGTCGAAATCAAACCGCCTAGTATTGCAGAGTGAACGAGACCGACGCCCAGTAGCTTCTCACCCGGTAGCGTCCCGGGCAGCCGGTCCGCACGACCTGTCCGTCGGAGCAAAGGACAACCTCCTGCGGCGGGTTTGTTCCAGGGACCTGCGCTGTGTTGCCGATGTACTCGTTGCCGAAGGTCTTGCCTGTCGAGGAGAAAAGGCCTGCCAGATCGAGCCGGTACTTGTCCTTGATGCTCGGGTCGTTTCGGTCGTTCCAGTAG
>JABDJF010000435.1 GCA_013002645.1 Myxococcales bacterium | reverse complement strand
GCTCCGCCCGATGAAATTCAGCGCCTCGATCGCCATGGCGCCGCCCGAGCACTACGTGCCCGTTGCTCAGGAGGCGGAGAAGCTCGGCTACCACGCCATCGTGCTGCCCGATTCGATTTTCTTTTCGGAGGAGGTGAGCAAGCCTTACCCGTACACCAAGGACGGTAGCCGAATGTGGGACGGCGAGACCCCATGGATCGAGCCAATGGTCGGCGCGGCGGCGATGGCGGGTGCCACGAGCACGATCTTTTTTTACACCAGCGTCGTGAAGCTGCCGGTTCGTCATCCGGTCTTGGTTGCGAAACAAGTCGCCTCTCTTGCGGCGCTATCAAACAACCGTTTTGGCTTCGGCTGCGGCCTCGGTTGGTTGCCGGAAGAATTCAAGTGGTGCGGCACGGAGTTCGAAACCCGTGGAAAGCGCATGAACGAGTGCCTGGAAATCCTGCGCCTCATCTGGAGCGGGGGAATGGTCGAGTACCACGGCGAGCACTACGATTTCGGGAAAATTCAGATGAGCCCGGTGCCGAGCCAGCCGATTCCGATCTACATTGGCGGTCACAGCAAGCCGGGGCTTCGGCGCGCCGCGAAGTACGGCGATGGCTGGTCTTCGGCGATGCTGAAGTCGAAGGATCTGCTCGATCTCGTCGGCCAGATTGAAGCGTTTCGAAAGGAGTACGGACGCAGCCACCTGCCGATGGAGTACCAGGCGGTCGTCACCGACGTCTGGGATGCCGACGGCTTCAAACGACTCGAAGACGCCGGCGTGACTGACATCATCACCGTTCCATGGCTCATGTACGGGACCCCAATGGTCGGTGGCGACCTGCAGGGACGAATCGACGGCCTGCATCGATTTGCGGACACCGTCATTGCCAAGATGCAATGAGCTCGATGTCCACTCTTCTACAGCGCGCGTTTCTGGGGCCGGTCACGGATGAAATCGCCTACCGACTGAGCAAGCTCGACGCCGCTCGACTCTGTGAGGCGGCGCGCGCACGTCGCGATGGCGCTTGGGGCAAGACACTCACGTACTCCCCCAAGGTGTTTCTGCCCGTCACCAATCTTTGCCGGAACCATTGCGACTACTGTTCGTTTCGCCGCTCGCCAGGCGAACCAGGTGAGTGGACGATGAGCCCGGCCGAGGTTCGCGAATGGCTCCATCGGGCGCGCAGCCAGGGCTGCATCGAGGCTCTGTTCTGTCTGGGCGACACCCCTGAGAACGGCTTTCGCGAATATCGTGCTCTGCTGCGTTCCTGGGGCCACGAACGGACGGTCGACTATCTTCGTTGGGCAGCGGAAGAAGCGCTGGGTGCCGGATTGCTGCCCCACACCAATGCCGGCATCCTTTCGCGCGAGGACATGATTGCCCTCAAGCCCGTAAACGTCAGCCTCGGCTTGATGCTCGAGAACGTGAGCGACCGTTTGTGCCAAAAGGGCATGCCGCATCAGCGGGCGCCTGACAAACGCCCCGCCAAACGACTGCAAATGACGCGGGAGGCTGGCGAGCTTCAGATTCCGTTCACGTCGGGGCTACTGATTGGAATCGGCGAGACCGTCGAAGAGCGCGTAGACACCATTTTGGCGATACGGCGCCTGCATCGTGCGTACGGACACATCGGCGAAGTCATCGTCCAGAACTTCCGTTCGCATCCGGCGACGCCGATGGGACTGGCCTGCGAGCCCCGCTCCGACGAGCTGGCTGCCACCGTCGCCTTGGCCCGAATCATCCTCGACGACGAGGTCAGCGTCCAGGCGCCGCCCAACCTCAACCCCGCGTCGACCGCGACTTTGATTCACGCTGGGGTCAACGACTTCGGCGGCATTTCGCCGGTGAGCCCAGACTACATCAACCCCCAGCATCCCTGGCCATACATCGAACGCCTCGGCGAGGCTTGCGCGTCCGAGGGGTTTCGACTGGAACCGCGATTGCCGGTATACCCTGGCCACCTCGAAGCCCAGGGCTTCGTCGACGCGTCTCTGCGCCCCCAAATCGATCGGCTTCAGATGGAGCTTGCTACGCCATGACGACAGCGCTCGAAACCTGCCTCCGTGATGTCACGTCCGGCGTTCGGACGATCTTGGAGCGATGCCTGGATGGCCACGATCTAAGCGTCGATGATGGCGCCGCCCTGAGCGGGGCGCGAGGCCGGGACCTCCAAGCCCTGTGCATGGTTGCCGATGCGCTTCGCCGCGAGCAAGTGGGCGATCGCGTCACTTACGTCGTCAATCGGAACATCAACTTCACCAATGTCTGCATCAAGAACTGCAAGTTCTGCGCATTCGCGCGCAGCGTGCGCTCGGAGCAAGGCTACTTCTTGCCGCCGGAAGAGGTCGCACGGCGAGTGCGTCAAGCCTGGGAGATGGGCGCTACCGAGGTTTGCTTGCAGGCCGGGCTCTCGCCCAATCTCGATGGGGACAGTTACATCGAGCTTTGCCGAGTTGTGAAGGAAGCCGCACCTGGGATTCACATTCACGCGTTCTCGCCGGAAGAGGTGAAATTCGGCGCGTCGCTCAAACGCGTTTCGTACTCCGAGTATTTGACCGAGTTGGTCGATGCCGGGCTGGGCACGCTCCCGGGCACCTCCGCCGAAATCCTCGACGATCGCCTTCGCAAGAGGATTTCACCGACGCGAATCACGACTCGCGAATGGCTCGGCGTGGTTAGGGCTGCCCATCGGCTAGGGATTCGAACGACCTCGACCATGATGTTTGGGCACGTGGAGTCGGTCGAGGACAGGATGCGGCACCTGGACCTTCTGCGGAGAGTTCAGCGAGAGACCGGCGGGTTCACTGAATTTGTCCCGCTCTCCTT
>JABDJF010000432.1 GCA_013002645.1 Myxococcales bacterium | reverse complement strand
GAACAGCAGGGCGGTCGGGATCTCGGTCTGCGGTAGTCCGGTTTCGCCAAGGACCGCGGCAAACCCAAAGCCGTGCAGAAGGCCGAACGACGACGAGACGGCGATGGGGTAGCGGTAGGTAAGGCTGTTCTTGTCGCCACGCACGATTTCGACGGCCAAAAAGACGATGCTCAATGCGATGGCGGCTTCGACTGCAGGGACGGGCACACGGACGATCCCGAGTGCGCTGAGCGCGAGCGTGACCGAGTGCGCGAGCGTGAAACCCGTGATCGTGATCAGAATTCGACGCCAGGTGCCGGCGATCAGCATGAGACACACCAAGAACAAGAGATGGTCGTAGCCTTCGAGGATGTGTCGGATGCCTAGGGAGAGATAGTCGCGGGCGACACTTCCAAAGCTCTCGGTCTCGGGGATGATGACCTCGGTTTGCTCGGGCGACGCCAGGAGCGAGTGTTTCTCGCCGGACTGTCTCGAGACGCGAACGAGGGTGGAGACGGAAGGATTGAACAGCGGATAGCGGATTTGCAGAACCGTGCCCGCGGGGTCGGTCCTACACCGGTAGGTTTGCCGGCGGACACTACCTCGGTTTCCCGATCCGGCAGCGCGGCCGGGGGGCGTGGCGCAGCCTTCGGCCATCGAGATCTCAGGCGCATTTCGAATGTCGACCGACGGCGGGATCTTCCACTGAATCAAGAACTGGAGGGGCGCCTTCTCGGTCACCTCGATGTAAAGAGGTCGGCTCTCGTGCGCACGCGCGGCGTTGGTCAGGGTGGCGCTGGCCGCGAGCACGAGCGCCATTCGGAGCGCGGCGCTCCTCATTGCGGGCCCTCCGCTTCGTTGCCGGCTGTCGAGGGGTCGCGTTCGTAGACGACTCGGACGTCGTACGCGTCCACGACGTCAGCGATGGCCGCTTCGGTTTCTTCTCGAACCCGCGCCCTTTGAGCGTCCTGGCGTACACGGCCTTCGAGCTCGGCGAGCTCGGGCTCTCGGCCGGGTTCATTGGTCGTCAGCAAGACGAGGTGAACGCCGTAGGGCGAATCGAATGGGCCCCGCCAGACGAACTCATTTGGCTCCAGCTCGAAAAGTGCCCTCGCCATCGGGGGACCGAAGTGGCTGCCTACGTAGTCGGGAGTCCGCTCGACGTAGTTCACGTGGTAGAGGAATCGGTCGCCGTGCTGCGGCGCCTCGGCAAACGGGACCGCATCCCGGTTGAGCTTCAGGATCTCTTTTTCGGCGAGCGCGCGGGCCTGCGCGCGCGGCCGATCCTCGGTTTGGAAAAAGACGTGTGTGAACGTCACGTACGGCTCGACGTAGTAGTCCGCCTTGTTGGCATCGAAGTAGCGTTGCACCGCGGCTTCATCGAGCTCTGCGCTCGCCTCGGCGAAGCCCTCGGTGATGAACTCGAGCTTTTGAACCAGTCGCCGCCGGATCACGTAGTCGTCTTCATCGAGGCCGAGCGCCAGGGCCTCACGGTGCAGCACCTCTTCGCGGACGTAGTCATCGATGAAGAGACGCAGCTCGTCGTCGGACATGCCCGAGAGCTTCTTTTCGGCCAAAACCGGATTGAAGGCCTTGATTCGATACTGGGCGAAGGTGAGCAAGGCGTCGCGATCGACGACGATGACGTTGGGGTCGGAATCGCCGTCGTCCCGGTTCACGAGCCCAAACAGGACGAACAGCCCCAGGCCTGCCGCGAGGAAGTGAACGAGCGGTTCTTTGAGAAGCTTCTTCAAGGTCGGCTCGGCGTTTGGAGAGGGGATTGCCCTCTCACTGGAGCTACGGCGTATACCAGATGGGAGAGGAGTAGGCCCGCTCTTGGATGGTGGACGGATGCCCCGTTTCCCCGGGGTCCATCTCGAGGGCAATCGCGTCGTAGAGGGTGTGGCGTGGCGTCGGGATTTGAAGGACGCGCAGGTAATAGAAGGCGCGCGCCGCAGGGTCGAACTCGGGGTCTTGCCAGACGAACGAGAGCTGGGCGTCGCCGATCGAATTGCTGTATCTACCGGTAGCGACGTCGACCTTGTTTCCGACCGCCTGCAAGACGCCATCGCTGCCGATCATGCGCCCGTCGGACCAGGCGATGTCGTAGACGTTCTCCTGAGGATCGCCGTTCTTGTCGAGCCAGCCCTTCACCATTTGAATGCGGTCGAGGTTGGCGCCGACCGGATCTTTGATCGCATACACCAAGAAGCGGGGCGCCTTGCCTTCGGGCGCTGCGGTCAGGTCGCCACCCATCGGCACGCCGTTCGCGTATCCGATCTGTGCGAGGTCTTTCTTGCCGGCGTCATTCGAGGAAAAACCCCATCCGCCGAAAAGCCGAACACGAATGCGCGGACCGGTCGTGGCATAGACTTCTTTGCGTCGGAACGCGTCGAAGAGTGCCCCGCGCTCATTTTGCTCCGCCCACACTCCCGCCATCCCAGCGGCGGACATGTCAGCGCCGAAGCCTTTGACGCCGAGAAAGGTGTCGAAGCGGTTTTCAGGGGTCGAATCGAATGCGGTCTTGCCGTGGAAGTTGTCTTCTTCAGCCGACGACATCCCCGTGT
>JABDJF010000410.1 GCA_013002645.1 Myxococcales bacterium | reverse complement strand
CGCGCCGGTTTCGCCCGTGACGATGTTGAGCCCTGCGTCGAGCTCCACTTCGAGCGCTTCGATGATGGCGAAGCTTCGGACGCGCAGACACGTGAGCACGGCGAAAGCTCTAGCACAGGCGTTGCGTAGGCGCTGCACAGGCGCTAGCAAACGGAGCACATGGCTTCTTCAGCGGAAATTCGGGAATCGTTCCTGCACTTCTTTGCAGAACGCGAGCACGAGCGGGTCGCTTCTGGTCCACTCGTTCCGCCCAACGATCCGACGCTCATGTTTGCCAACGCGGGCATGGTCCAGTTCAAAGACGTCTTCACCGGTAAAGAAACGCGACCATACTCGCGGGCTACGTCGTCGCAGAAGTGCATCCGCATCAGTGGGAAGCACAACGACTTGGAGAACGTCGGCGTCACGGCCCGCCATCACACCTTCTTCGAGATGCTCGGGAATTTTTCCTTCGGAAACTATTTCAAACGCGATGCGATCAAGTTCGCCTGGGACTATTTCATCGACACGCTCGCGCTCGACCCCGAGCGCATCGTCATCACCGTCTTCGGAGGCGAAGAGGGGTTCGCCCCCGCCGATGATGATGCCGCTGCGATTTGGAAAGACGTCACCGGTTTTTCGGACGAGCGGATCATCCGCTGCGGCGCCAAGGACAACTTCTGGCAGATGGGCGATACAGGCCCATGCGGCCCCTGCTCGGAGCTCCACTACTGCCTCGGCCTCGACGATATCGATCCGCGCACCTTCGGCGAAGAGCCGGCTCCCGACGGAAGAGGTTGGTTCGAGCTCTGGAATCTCGTTTTCATGCAGTTCGATCGGCAATCGGACGGCCAGATGAAACCGCTGCCGGCTCCCTCCATCGACACGGGCGCCGGTCTCGAGCGGATAGCGGTCGTCAAACAAGGCGTCCTGAGCAACTACGACACCGACCTGTTGCGGCCCGTCGTCGATTTGGCCTCCGAGATTTCGGGGAAGCGATACCGCGAAAGCCAGTCCGATGACGACGTCAGCATGCGGGTCATCGCCGACCACGCGCGGACGACGGCTTTTCTGATCTCCGAGGGCGTCTTCCCCGACAAAGACGGCCGGGCATACGTGCTGCGACGGGTCATGCGGCGAGCGATTCGCCATGGACACCGCCTCGGCATCCACGAGCCGTTTCTTCACCACTGCGCCCTCCGAGTCGCCGACGATATGGGCGACGTCTACCCTCAGCTGGACGAGCGTCGTGCCCTCATCGAACAGATCTCCCTGCAAGAAGAGGAGCGATTTCGTCGTACGCTCGACCGCGGCCTTCAGCTCATCTCGGAGAACAAGAAGTGGATCGATCTCGGCGGATCGCGGTCGTTGCCGGGGGAAGTCGCCTTCAAGCTCTACGACACCTATGGCTTCCCGCTCGATCTCCAAAACGTCATCGGCGAGGAGCAGGGCTTCGCGGTCGATCAGAAAGGGTTCGACACCGAGCTCGACCGGGCGCGTCTGCGAAGCCAGGGTTCGAAAGTTGGCAGCAGCGCGGTTGCCGACGTGTACCCAGAGCTCGCGCAACGATTCGGCACCATCGCGTTTCTCGGCTACGACCACGAGGACGCTCAGAGCGAAATCCTCAGCTTGGTCTCGGACGGAGGTCAGGTCGACGCGCTCGGGCCAGGCGCGTCGGGCGAGGTCATCACGCGCGCCACTCCGTTCTATGCGGAGCAGGGCGGTCAGGTGGGCGACCGGGGCGTCATCGAGCTCGATGGCGCGCGTTTCGAGGTCGACAATACGCACAAGCCCGTCGAAGGCCTGATCGTTCATCTCGGCAAGGTCGCCTCTGGCTCTTTCGAGGTCGGTGCGAAGGTCGATCTCCGCGTGGATCGTGCGCTCCGAAGCGCGACCAGACGTAACCACAGCGCCACCCATCTTCTACACTGGGCCCTACGCAAAGTCGTTGGAGAGACCGCGGCGCAGAAGGGCTCGCTCGTCGGCCCCGACCGACTCCGATTCGACTACAGCGCCACCCGCCCCCTCGAAGCGGCCCAAATTCAGCAGATCGAAGATCTCGTCAACGCCTGCGTCCTCGAGAATACCGAGATCACGACCGACTCGCTGTCCATGGACGAGGCCAAAGCGCGGGGCGCGATCGGCATTTTTGAAGAGAAGTACGGCGAAGTCGTTCGCATGCTCACCATCGGCCCCTCGCTCGAGCTTTGCGGTGGCACGCACGCGCGGCGGACCGGTGATATTGGGCTCTTCAAAGTGCTTTCCGAGACGGGCCTTGCGGCTGGCGTCCGCCGCATCGAGGCAAGCACGGGCTTGAACGCGCTTGGCCATCTTCGCCGCGTGGAGTCCGAGCTCACGGGGGCAGCGTCCTTGCTCAAATCGCCAGCCTCCCAGCTTCGCGACAGAGTCGAGCGTCTCCTCGAGCAACAAAAGGAATCCCAGCGCGAGATCGATCGGCTCAAACGGTCGTTGATGTCCGGGGACAGCGCCGACCTTTCCGCCCATGCCCGTGAGATCGACGGCGCGAAGGTGCTAGGCGCGACGGTCGAGCTCGGCGACGCCGGCGCCCTACGTGAAATGGCCGATCAACTGCGAGACAAGTTGGCCCCCGCGGTCGTCTTGCTCGGCTCTCCTACCAAGGATGGAAAAAAGGCGCTGCTCGTCTGTAGCGTCTCGAAGGATTTGGTCGGTCGATTCCGGGCGGGGGACATCGTCAAAGCCGCAGCTGGCATCGTCGGCGGAAACGGCGGCGGGCGCCCCGACTTCGCACAGGCCGGAGGGCCGGACCCAAGCAAGCTCGAGGAAGCGGTCCACGCGGTCTACGACATTGCGGGAGCCGGCTAGGTGTCCGCCAAGTCCAGGGCCATCGGCACTGCTCTCAACGCCTATCTCAGCTCGCGGCCCGCAAAGCACGCACTGTACAGGGTCGGCCGGGTGCTACGAGGCGGACGCAGGCGCGCGCGCCTCTATTACCGGGCCGATGATCCGTACAGCCACCTCTTGGCGCAGGTCGCCCCGCGCCTGGCCGACGTGTATGGCCTCCAAATCGAAATCATTCCCGTCGCAGCGCCCGGCGTGGGGGCGAATCCGGCCCCAGAGATGTTGCTCGAGCATGCGATTTCTGACGCTGCGTTTCTCGCAGAGAGTTACGGGCTCAGCTTTCCTCGCGATGCGAAGCCGCCGTCCCAGGATCGCGTTCGGAGGGCGCATGCCGTGCTGCTCGAACGCCGAACCACCGAACAGCAGATGCAAGTCGCAGCCCAGCTCGGTGAAGCGGTCTGGCGGGACGACGGATCAGCGCTGGCCGCGATCGTCGAGCGCTACGGAAGCGTCTCGGGGGAAGAAGTCCGACCGGCGCTCGAGGCGAACTATGCGGCACTCGAACGCGCCGGGCACTACCAACCGGGAATGATTTACTACGGGGGCGACTGGTACTGGGGAATTGACCGGCTTCATTTCCTCGAGGAAAGGCTCCAGCGCGAGGGGCTCCGCGGCCATCTCGAGCTCAGCGCGGGCCCCTCACCCTCGCTGGCATCGACAATCCATGCTTCTGATGCGAATCCGATGCGCCTCGAAGTCTTCGTTTCGTTCCGCAGCCCATACTCGTACCTGGCGATTGTGCAGCTCATGAAGCTGCGAGATCGCCATGGCATCGAGGTCACCGTAAGACCCGTCCTGCCCATGGTGATGCGAGGCCTTCCCGTGCCGACGGCGAAGCGGCTCTACATCGCGCACGATGCGAAGCGCGAGGCGGATCGCTTGGGGATTCCGTTCGGCCACGTCTGCGATCCCTTGGGCAAGGGGATCGGCCACTGCATGGCGGTGTTCTTTGGCTGTGCCGTCGGCAAAGGGCTGGGGCTCGAGTTCCCCGCCTCCGTGATGCGTGGCATCTGGTCCGAGGCTCGCGACGTCGGATACCTTCCGGACCTGCTGTTCTTGGCGCAGCGGGCCGGGATCGGCGAAGCCGACGTGAGGGCCGCGATCGAGGACAGCAGCTGGAAAGAGTCGGCGAAGGCCAATCGTGAAGCCCTCACCGACATGGGGCTCTGGGGCGTGCCTTCCCTTCGAATCGGCTCCTATTCCAGCTGGGGCCAGGACCGGATCCCGGCGCTCGCGGCCGAAATCACTCGGGTTTCTCAGCTCGCCTGAGTTGGTTTCTGTCGTGAAAGACTTTACGAGACCCCTTTTTCCTGTGACATTGATCACGTGGGCGTTTCGGAAGAGAAGCTGGCTGGGGTGGACCAGGCTCTCGCGGACCTCGGCAAGAGTGACGCCGAGGTGACCGAGGTTCGAAGTCGCTTCAGCAGCGCGAACCCCGTCGATTTGAAATCGGTGGATGGTGAGCTCGGCGCGCTCTCGACCGTGTTTTCGTTCGACGGAGAATCGACCGACCTGCACGACGAGAGCAGCGTCGCGGCCCGGGATTCGTCCGGCATTTGGGACGACGAGCACACCGAGGTCGAGGTTCTCGACGAGTCCGACTTCGTCTTGCTCGTGGACGAAAACGAGCTCGAAGCGCTCGAGAAGGCCGGAGAAGACGATGCGCTCGACAAGGCTCCGGCCTCGGACAGCGACCAGCCCGCGGAGGGCGAGGGCAGCTTTTTCAAGAAGCTCTTCGGGGGCCGGCGCAACAGCAGCAGCCCCTAGTCGCGCTCAGAAGTAGAACGTCCCGCCGAAGGTGAGCACCGCGCCGCCGGACGTATTCGTTCCGCGCACGCCATCGAAGAACTCGGGCCGTGGGTCGTTGTCGATCCGGTGTCGGATGACGCCTCGAACATCGGCATTGAGTGCGAACGCTGGGGCGAGCCTGAGCTCGACGCCGGCGCCGGCCTGACCTCCCACGTGGGTCATGCGGCGTACTTCATTGATCGTGTCCACGCGGCCAAAGGACAGACCCGGGCCCAACACGAAGTAGAACTGAAACTTGTGCTGTGGGTTGAGGAAAAAGAGAAAGTTTGCGGTGAGAGGGATCTCACGTCGGAAGAACCCTTGGTAGTCGTTGCCCGCATAGTACCCGGAGCCCAGGTCGATTCCGACGTGCTCCGTAGGACGGAACCGAAGGGCGCCTCCGAAGCCGCCCATCGACACTCGTGGCCCAAACGTGCCACCGAAGTCGAAGTGAAGACCCACCTTGCGATCCCTTTGCTTCGGAGGTGGGGGCTTCGGGGCTGGCTGCTGCGCGGGCGTAGTTTTGACGACGACGACCGTCGGCGGCTTGGTCTTGACGACTACCTGGGACGAGGAGCTCTCGGGCCTGACGACCACGACCTCGGCGCGCGCCGCCGTCGCGCTGCTGAGCGCGATGGCGAAGGCAATGATGGGAAAGACGATGAATCGGAGCATGGGGCCACCTCTCGCTTTTCTACGAGGGCGGCCCGCAAAACATTCAAATGCGTCCAATCGATTCGAGATCGGCCGTGAATTCGAGGCGTTTCGACTTCAGCGAACGGCGCGTCGTTCTTCGAGCGCCCGGCCCAGGGTCACCTGGTCGGTGAACTCGAGCTCGCCTCCGTGGGGCACGCCTGCGGCGATCCGCGAGACACGCACCGGCAAAGAGGACAAGGCGTCTGCGACGTAGAGCG
>JABDJF010000379.1 GCA_013002645.1 Myxococcales bacterium | reverse complement strand
AAGGAGATCTCGCTCGGCTGGTGAAACCGCTCGACGGTGAAACGAACTAGACGAGCCCGTGGTCTTTCCACAACGAGCCCAGCGCGGGGCCTAGCCGCTCGAGAAGCAGCTCGCGGACCGCATCGGCCGAAACGCAATCGAGTGCTTCGCGCGCAGCGTCTGCTGCCGCCCCGAGATCGACGTCGCGAATCACTGCACGGGCAAGGGGAACGACGCTGACGGGCACCGAGACCTGGCGGTACCCGAGCCCCAACGCCAAGACCAACGACACAGGATCGGCGGCCATGCCGCCGCACATCGAGCAAGGAATTCCTGCGTCGGATGCGGCGCTGATGGCGCGTTCGAGGAGCGCGAGGACTGCAGGATCGAGCGGCCCCGCCGCCGAGCGACCGTCATGCCGATCCGCGCCCAATGCGTGGTGCGAGAGGTCATTGGTCCCGACCGAAAAGAAGTCGGCATGCTGCGCGAAGCGATCTGCCAGCAGCGCCGCTGATGGAACTTCGACCATCATCCCCACTGGAAGAGGCGCGAGCCTCGCGCTCTCATCCACCAGTGCGTCCCTGCATCGTTGCACGAGCGCGCGTGCCTCACGAAACTCCGTCACCGTTGCGATCATCGGAAACATGAGGGCGACCGGTCCCTCCACGCCGGCTCGCAGCACCGCCCTGATTTGAGTCTCCAACCATGCCTGTTCGCACCCTCCAAGGTGTTCGACCCGCAGGCGCTTATCTCCTCGCCAATCGAAAGTGCGAAACACCACTGGCTTTGGAGCCATCGCTCGGACCACCCCGCGGTACAGTTGGACCTGTTCTTCCTCCGAGGGCGGCTCGGTTTGGTCGAGGCACATGAACTCGGTCCGATAGAGACCGACTCCCTCCGCCGCGTTTTCGAGAGCAGCCTCGACCTCGCTCGGAAGCTCTATGTTGGCCGCAACCGAAACTGAAACGCCATCGCGAGTGACCGCGTTCGGCGAGCGCTCGGCGTCGAGGAACGCCCTGAACCGGTCCCGCCGCCGCTCTGCCGCTCGTCTTTCGTCGAGCGATGCGCCCAGGGTGACCTCACCAGAAAAACCATCGACGAGAACGACATCGCCGTCTTCGATCTCGATAGGCAGCGGACCCAGACCGACCACCGCAGGCACACCGAAGGTGCGAGCGAGAATCGTGGTGTGGCTGCTATCGGCACCGAGCTCGGTCACGAGCCCCACCGTCGGGGGCGCCAGGACGTGGACCGCATCGGCTGGGGTCAGATCGCGTGCGATCACGATCGTCGGGCCATCGACCGGCGACGCCTGGCGTTGCTCCCCGCTCAGATGACGAAGCAAGTGCTCTTTGACATGGTCGATGTCACTCGCGCGCTCCTGGAAATATGGGGAGGCATCTTCTAGAAGCGGCTTTTTCAGGCGGGCCGCAACTTCAGAAACGGCCCACTCCGCGTTGACGCTCTCTTCACGAATCGTGTTTGAAATCGCATCGATCAGGAGCGCGTCGCCGTGCATCAGGAGGTAAACGTCGAGGATTGGCGTGTACGTGGGACCATGCTTGTGCAAGAGTTCCTCTTTCGCCGCTTCGATCTCCGCGCGCGAGCTCGCCACGGCCTCCGCAAAGCGGGAAAGCTCGGCCGAGATCGCTGCCTCCTCGATTCTTCGATGAGGGTGCGGGCGATGCTCCCGTCGAATCACTCGGGCATGGCCGACGGCCACGCCGATGGATGCAGCGATTCCCTGAAGGCGCGCTGATCGACTCACTGAAGCTCTCCGAATCCATCGGCGACCAAAGCGCAAAGCGCGTCGAGCGCGGCTCGTGCGTCGGGGCCGGAAACGCGAAACGTAATGCTCGCGCCCTGCCCGCCGCAGAGCAGCAGTACGCCCATGATGCTCTTGGCATCGGCCAGCTGATCAGCCTTGCTGACTTCGATCTGCGACTCGAATCGGTTTGCGAGGTTGACGAGCTTCGCAGCGGCCCTCGCGTGGAGGCCCAGGCGATTTGGAACCTCGACGGTGCCCGTCAGCGCCGCGGTCACGAACCTGCCCGTCGGGCGTCCCGATGCGACACCACGGCCTCGTGACGATCGCCGAGCCGACGCCCGAGCTCTTCTGCCATCGCCACAGACCGGTGCCTCCCGCCGGTGCAACCGAGGCCGACCGTCAGGTAGGCCTTCCCTTCTCGGGCGTACTGCGGAAGGACATAGTCCAACAGCGGCAGCAAGCGTCCGAGCAGCTTCTGCGTCTCCGGGGCGTTCATCACATAGTCGGAGACCTCGGCGTCCAGCCCTGTCTTGGGCCGTAGCGCATCAACGAAGTGAGGGTTGGGCAAGAACCGAAGGTCGAAGACCAAATCAGCGTCCACGGGGACTCCGTACTTGAAGCCAAACGAAAGAAGGCGAACGACCATGGAAGGCCGGTCGGGATCACGGCCGATGTAGTCGATGAGGTGGTGCCGAAGGTCGTGGACACTGAACTCGGTGGTGTCGATCACGATGTCAGCGCGCCCACGAAGCCCGGCAAGTCGCTCGCGCTCACGGCTGATCGCGCCATGAAGGTCGCCGGTGCGTGAGAGTGCGTGCGGCCTCCGCGTCTCGCTAAAGCGGCGGACGAGAACGTCGTCTGCGCAATCGAGAAAGATCACCCGCACGCGATGGCCCAGCGCCTCGAGCTCCGACAGCGTTTCTTCGGCACCATCGAGGAAGGCTCCGGTTCGAACGTCGATGCCCAAACCAATACGCCCGAGCTTTCCCTCACGGTCGACCAGACCGATCAGGGCCGGGGCCAGGCGCGGAGGCAAATTGTCGACGCAGAAGAAGCCGGCATCTTCGAGCACACGCAGGGCGGTGCTTCTGCCAGCACCCGAGAGGCCGGTGACCACGACGATGTCGGGGCGTTCGGTCACCGAGCATTCCCCGCGCTGGGGTCTTCCACGTCGTCCATCAACGTATTGATGAATTTCTGAGCACCGTGATGCCCCGCGGCCTTGAGGATGTGGTTTCGCGCCGCGACTTCGAGAATGACCGCCATGTTTCGCCCGGGGCGAACCGGGATGCGCAGCATCGGAATCGGCACACCGAGAATCTCGACCGTCGCGTCATCGAGACCGAGGCGCTCGAAAGGTTCGTCGTCGCTCCAGGGACAGATCTCGACCACGAGCTGCACCGTTTTCTCGGACCGCACCGCGTTTGCTCCAAAAAGATCGCGCACGTTGATGATCCCGATGCCACGTACCTCCAAGTGATTGCGCAACAAGGTGGGCGCCCGACCGAGAATCTGCTCCGAGGGAAGAAGCGAGAGGATCACCTGGTCGTCGGCGACGAACCGATGCCCGCGCTCGACGAGAAACAGGGCGCACTCGCTCTTGCCAATTCCGCTCGGCCCGAGGAGCAGCGTGCCAATGCCATGCACGTCCATGAGCACGCCGTGACGGGTTTCGGACGGCGCGAGAACGCCATCGAGCACCAAATGGATCGCGTGAATCGCCCGGCTAGACCGTGGCTCGGCCACGGCGAGCGGGGTAGACGTAGCCTCTGCGACTTCGATGAGCGCGGCGGGTGGCTCGATACCACGAGTGACCACGACCAGCGACAGCCCGAGTCCGAACAGGACTCGAACACGCTCGAGCTGCTCTTGGGGCGGCAAGCCTTCGAGGAACGTGATCTCGGTCTCACCGAGGATCTGAACCCTGGTGGGAACCACACCGTGAGTGTGGCCAGCCAGCGCGAGGCCAGGCTTTTGCACTCTCGGATGATTGAGCGTGCGGTCTTGACCGTCGTGGCCGGCGACCAGACGGATGATGGCGTTGAGCCGCGGCTCGGCGAGCAGGCTTGCAACCGCGATGCCGTGTTCGACACGCATGCTCGGAAGGCCGCCGTGCCGCGAAGAGGAGGACTGGGTCACGCCCCCATCATACGCGAGTGCGCGTCGACTGTCTGCCCATCAAGGCTCGGTCAGCACGCGATAGGCGTCGGCGTTGTCGACGGCCTGTAGGAGCGCATCGCGCTTCCGCTCGTTTCGAAGAACCCGAGACACACCTGCGAGAGCTGCCAAGTGCTTCTGAGGCATGGACTTCGGTCCTACGATGCCAACCAGTATGTTCACCGGCAAGTGGTCTACCGCGTCGAAGTCGACACCGGCCGGACAGACGCCGACTGCAGCTCGCAGCTCCTCGACGCCGTCGAAACGCCCGTGGGGGATCGCAACGCCGCTGCCAATGCCGGTGCTCGCGAGTCGCTCGCGTTCGCCCAGAACATCACACAGGATTTCTTCGTTGACAGCGCCCTCCGGCATGGTGAGCAGCGACGCGATCGCGCGCAGCGCCGCATCCTTGTCGCCAAGCGTGAGGCCAATCCGCACGCGTTCGGGATGAAGGAGGTCAGCGAGCATGACGGGCAGGCGATACACCAGCCGCCACAGGGACGCAACGCGGTTCAGTCTTCGGGATGGCGAAGGGACTCACCGCCGTGCCTCCTGCGGTCAGTCTCGGTGGCCTTCGTGTCACGAACCTGACGGTCGATCTTGTCGACGACCTGGTCAATGGTCGTGTACATGTCCTCGGATTGGCCGTGACCTGCGTACTGGTGCCCGTCCCCGGTCAGGTTCAAGTCGACCCGGTGAAGGTGCCGCTCCGTAGAAAACGTGAATTCGGCGTGCAGCGGCGACCGAATGTACTTCTGAACTTTGGCAATTTTTTCTGATGCGTGATTCTTGATGGCGTCGGACGACTCCATGTTGCGAAATGTGTAGCTAATACGCATCGAACCTCCAGCAGCTAAAAGTACTTCTTCCGTTTGGATGAGCTGAGAATGCCGAGCATCTCGCGATACTTCGCGACGGTGCGGCGGGCAATCTTGATGTCGTCTTGACCGAGTATTTCAACGATTCTTTGGTCTGACAGGGGGGCTTTCGGTTCCTCGGCCCCAATAATCGTTTTGATCGCCTGTTTAACGCTCTCCGAGGCGATGTCGTTTTGGTGGTCTCTTCTTATGGCGCTGTTGAAGAAGTACTTCAACTCGAAAGTGCCCCGGGGCGAATGGACATATTTGTTGCTGGTTACCCGGGAAATCGTGCTCTCGTGCATCCCGACGGCCTCGGCAACGTCCCGCAGGATCATCGGCTTCAGGTACTCGATGCCTTTGTCGAAGAAGTCCTGCTGCTTCTCGACGATGCACTCGGTGACTTTGACGATGGTTTTGCGGCGCTGATCGATGCTCCGGATGAGCCATTGCGCGCTGCGCAGCTTGTCCTGGATGTATTCCTTGGCCTTGGGGTTGTCGGCCATGGCTGCGCGATAGAAACCGCTGATCTTGAGCTTTGGCATGCCATCGTCGTTCGCAACGACGTAGTACTCGTCCCCTACTCGGTGCACGTAGACGTCGGGGACGATGTAACGTGGCTCTTCGGTCTGGAAACGGCGGGCCGGACGCGGCTCGAGCTCCGCGATGATCTGCGCGACGTCGTACACCTCGTCGAGCGAGCAGCCACAGGCTTTGGCAATCGCCGGGTAGCGGCGCTTCTCGAGGTCCACGAGGTGGTTGGAAATCACGCGCAGCACGAGGTCATCCATTCCGTAGTGCTTCGCCTGAATCAGCAGGCACTCCTGGAGAGAGCGCGCGGCTACGCCCAGCGGGTCGAACTGGTGAATCATCACCAGCACTTCTTCGGCGTCTTCGGGGTCGAGGCCCGCCTCCGCGGCCAGTCGCGGCACCACCTGGTCCGGGGGCAGGCCTTCGATCTTCAGATAGCCGTTGTCATCGAGGTTGCCGACGACGAGCCCGGCGAAGCGGCGTTCGTCCTCGACGAAATCGCCCATGCGAACCTGCCATCCGAGATGGTCGTCCAAGCCTTCCGCGCTCGAGAGAGTCGCCTCGAGCCCAGGCAACTCGTCGTCCGACCCGCGGCGAATCGAAGGCATCGGCGCCTCGGTCGACTGGTTTTCGAGGTATCGCTCCCAGTCGATCTCTTCTTTCTTCTCTTCGTGCGCCTTGACCTCGGCGGAAGCCAGTTCTTCGGCCCCTGGCGTGCTCGAGTCTCGGGGCTCCGGGCCCTCTTCGAGCACGGGGTTCTCGAGCAGCTCCTCTTGGACCAACTCGGTGAGCTCCATGCGGGACATCTGCAACAGCTTGATCGCCTGCTGCAATTGCGGCGTCATGATGAGCTGCTGCGATAATTTGAGTTGCTGCTTGAGCTCCATTCAGGTCCCACGCCACCGAAAGTGCGTCGATGGGTAGTATAGACGCACCATGGGCTCAGGGAAACTCACAGACCAAGCCTCGCGAATCTTCCCTGGCTCGGCTACTCTGTCAGAGTGGGGACTGCTCGAGCCGTGGAAAAGGCCGTGGTCATCGTTGCGGATGACGATCGCGCTGCTCGGGTGCGCGTATCCGAGCTGCTTCGTGCCCGGGGCTTGACAGTGGTCGCCGCAAACAGTGGCCAGAAGGCCATCGACGCCGTTCGCGCACAGCAGGTGGACCTCGTCGTTCTGGAGCTCAACATGCCCGGCATGGGCGGAATCGACGCGTGTAAGCTCGTCAAGTCAATCGCCAACGATCGTTTCGTGCCCGTCGTTCTGCTGACGTCGATGTCCGAGTCTAGCGCCCGTTTTCTCCGGAGTACCGCGGACGACCACGTTGCCAAGACGCTCGAAGACGAGGAGCTCGTGGAGCGTCTCGAGAACATGATCCGGGTGAAGAGAACACACGATGACGTGCTGTCCGCGAGAAGCGGGCGCTCCTGTGCTTCCGTTCACGAATCGCCACCAGAGCTCCCGGATCACCGCCATTTCCATGACCGCCTACAGAGCGAGTTTGACGAGGCGCAAAGGCACCTGGATCCGCTCGCATGTTGTATCGTGGCCATCGATGAGTTTCGGACGCTCGTCTCAGAGCTAGGGTCAGATTTCGTGGGCCGCATTCTCGAAGAGGTGTCGTCGCGACTAAAGCACGCGCTGCGCGCGACAGATGTTGCCGCGCAGTTCCGGATTTCCGAGTTTGGGCTCGTCCTTCCAAACACACGACCAGCAAGAGCTCTCACCTTGGCCGATCGCATCGTCTCCGAGATTGCGCTTCGACCGGTCGCATGGGGCGACACGAGCATCGAGCTAGCGATTTCGATCGGGGTCGGCCTTTACCCGAGCGGCAGCATTCGTACCCACAGCGAGCTGTTGGACGCGGCTAGCATCGCGGTTGCCCGTGCAAGAGTAGCCGGAAAGAACCGCGTTTGTGTCGTCCAGCAGCAGGGATACATCTTCCGGCCGACATTGCCCGGCGCAGCCTAGCGGCTCGATCCAAGGCGGCGGCTACCAAGAGCTGAAACCAAGAGACCCGCAGTCATGAGCCAGAGGCCCCCGAGCCAATCCACCGTCGCTCCATGTACATCGGCCATCAAGTCGATCCGGCGGCAGCTGTAGATCACAGGTAAGAGGCCTCCCAACGCAAGACCGAGCACGGCGACCCTCGCCGTTCGCATCGTGTCCCGGCTGCGGCGTCGCCATAAGATCCAGAGCAGTACGATTGCGGCTCCCGGCGTAAACCAGAGATTACCCGCACCGTCGACGGCGACCTCCAAGGCGGACGCCTCGAGCTCCGACGAGCGGACGAACGGAACGATGAAACCGATCAGCACGAGGGTCGCGCCCAACAACGGGGCTCCGCGACCGAGCCGCGGGTCCACGAAAAACGCGACCCGGTCCAAGGGACGATCCGCATGACGCGGAAGCTGATCGATGGGAATGAGCGTCAGCTCGTGCTCGGGGCACTCGAGTCGGCCTTCGAAGCCTTCGTGACAAAAAGGGCAGAACGAAACCTGGGCACGTTCCGATGTCGTTTGGGACTGAGACATGGTTTTGATTGGGTCGCCGTGCGCTCTGCTCGCGATCGTGTTACCGCCGTCCTGGACGATGGAGATTCGAGGACTCACCAAATCCGACTACGACTATATCATCTCGGTGCTCGACCAATGGTGGGGCGGGCCGGCCGGAAGACGCGCCGATCCGATGTTCTTCTACGAGTTTGGCGAACATGCGCTCGTGGCGGAACGAGACGGCGAGCTGATTGGCTTTCTTCTCGGGGTGATGCTGCCTGGGCCGTCCGCAACGGGATACGTCCATTTGGTTGGGATCCACCCGGACCACCGGCGACGCCAGGTCGGAAAGCAACTCTACGCCCAGTTCACGGAGCGCTGCCGGGCCGCCGGGATGAAGCGAATCAAATCCCTGGCTTCTGCTGGGCATGAAGGCCCGGTCCGCTTCCACGAGTCCATGGGTTTCGCGAGCACGGAGGTCCCAGACTACGCCGGTCCAGGCCGCTCGCGCGTCGTATTCGT
>JABDJF010000376.1 GCA_013002645.1 Myxococcales bacterium | reverse complement strand
GCGCTGCTCTGGTCGTAGCAGCGTGCGGTGGCGCCAAGGGGGGCGGCACCGGCGTGCCTGAGTCCGCCAAAGATGCAAACGCGCCGGCGCAGCCTGAACGTCAGTCGCCGCCGGCACCGACCGACGCCAAGGATATGTCGCTTCCGCCGGTGCACGTCGCCCAGCTCAGCAATGGCCTGCAGGTCAACACGATCGTCGCCGATCAACTTCCGGTCGTGTATGCAACGCTCGTCGTGCGCAGCGGCGCCGAATCCGACCCTGCGAAGCTTCCCGGGCTGTCGGGCCTCGTCGCCCAGATGCTCAAAGAAGGCACCACGAGGCGCTCGGGTGCCAAAGTCGCCGAGGAGGTCGAGTTCCTGGGAGCCGACCTCTGGGCCAGCTCCGACGAAGAGAACACGTACGTCGGCGTTCGCGCGCTCACCGAGCAATTCGATCGGGTCATGGGCATCCTGGCCGAGGTCGCCGGCACACCTGCATTCAGCGCCGCGGAGCTCGCGAAGCTCAAGCGGCGCGAGCTCGATCGCTTGGCACTCTCCGAGCGCGAACCGAGTTACATCGCGCGCCGCACGTTCTACCGACAGCTCTACGGCAAGCACCCTTACGGAACGGTCGACACCAACCCGCGGGCGGTGAAGAGGGTGCGGCGGCAGGACTTGGCGCGCTGGCATCGCGAGCACTTCGCGGGCAAGAACGCGTTCTTGGTGGTTGCAGGCGATGTGGACCCCGATCGGGTCGAGGAGGCAGCGCAGAAGACGCTCGGCTCTTGGAAGGCCGGCAAACGGGCCGTGCCGAGGTACACCGAGCCGCCGCGGCCGACCGATCGGCACATCTTGGTCGTCGATCGACCCGGCTCGGTGCAATCGGTGATCTACCTCGGGAATCTCGCGATCGCGCGTGCCAATCGGGAGTGGATTCCACTCGTCGTCGCAAACCAGGTCTTGGGCGGCTCGGCGGCGTCCAGGCTATTCATGGACCTTCGCGAAAGACGCAGCCTGACCTACGGCGCATACAGCGCGATTAGCGGGCGCGTGGAGATCGGCCCCTTCGTTGCGTATGCCTCGGTACGAACCGAGGTGACCAACGAAGCGCTCGGCGCGTTCTTCGAGCACCTCGAGCGAATCAACCAAGAGCCCGCCGAGTCCGAAGAGCTGGTGAACGCAAAGCGGTACCTGAGCGATTCGTTCCCGCTCAAGGTCGACACGCCTGGCAAGCTTTCGGAGCTGGTGGTGGAGCTGCGGACGTTCGGGCTGCCCGACGACTACTGGGACCGCTACCGCCAGGCGATCCGAAAGACGAGCGCCTCCGAGGCGCAGTACGTCGCGCGCAACTACATCCGGCCCAAGGACGCCCTGGTCGTGATCGTCGGCCAGGCGGCTGACTTTGCGCAATCGCTACAGCAGTTCGGGCCGGTGACCGTGGTTTCCCCAGACGGCGAGCTGAAGGCGAAGTTCGAGGACAAGCGTCCGAAATCGAGCGGCGCTGGTGCGCGGCGCGGCCCCATCCAGTAGAGTCAGACCATGTGCGGAATCGTCGGTCACGTAGGTGACGAACAGGCCACACCGATCCTGCTCGATGGGCTTCGCCGGCTCGAATACAGGGGTTACGATTCGGCGGGCCTGGCCGTTCACGCCAAAGACGGCATCGAGATCGTTCGCGCGGTCGGGAAGCTTCGAAACCTCGAGAAGGCGCTTCTCAAAGACGGGCTGCCCGGCACGGTCGGGATAGGGCACACGCGCTGGGCAACCCACGGCCGCCCCTCGGAGGTCAATGCGCACCCGCATGTCGCCGGCCCGATAGCCGTCGTCCACAACGGGATCATCGAGAACCACCTGGAGCTGCGTGCCGAGCTCGAATCAAGCGGCTTCACCATGAGCAGCGATACCGATACCGAGATCATCGCCCACCTCGTCCACCGTGAAACCAAAGCGGAGCACGATCTAGAGACGGCGATTCGCCGCGCGCTCGAGCACGTCGAAGGGGCGTACGCGATCGCGGTGATTTCGGAGAAGGAGCCCGGCCGCATCGTGGTCGCCAAGAACGCGAGCCCTCTGGTGATCGGCGTCTCCCACGGCGCTACCTATTGCGCGAGCGACATTCCGGCGCTGCTTCCGTACACGAACCAGATGGTGTTCATGGAAGACGGCGAGGTCGCCGTGCTCGAAGCGGAGGGCTTCACGCTGACGAAGCTCGACGGCAGCGAGGTGAGCCGGCGCCCACGCAATATCTCTTGGTCGCCGGTGATGGCCGAGAAGGACGGGTACAAACACTTCATGCTCAAGGAGATCTTCGAGCAGCCCCGTGCCCTCGAGGACACCTTGCGGGGCAGACTCGATCGCGAGCACGCCGACATCGCGACCCCGGAGATCGGGCTCAGCGACGAGGACGCCAAGAGCATTCGAAGGGTGATCCTGCTCGCCTGCGGGACCAGTCATCATGCGACGATCGCAGGCCGCTACTGGATCGAAGAGCTCGCGAAGGTTCCAGCCATCACGGAGCTCGCGAGCGAGTTTCGAGGTCGTGACGCGGTTCTCGGCGAAGGCGACCTGGTGATCGCAGTCAGTCAATCGGGCGAAACGATCGATACGCTGATGGCGGCCAAAGAGGCCAAGGAGCGCGGCGCCAAGGTCCTGGCCATTGCGAACGTCAACGGCAGCGCAATCCCCCGAATGGCAGACGCGAGCTTCTATACGCACGCCGGGCCGGAGATCGGCGTCGCATCGACCAAGTGCTTCATCACGCAGTTGGCAAATCTGCTGATGTTCAGCATTTGGCTCGGCCGGCGTCGCGGTGCGATCGACGATGCGCAGGCCAGCGAGCTCGTCGAAGGGCTGGCGCGGGTTCCGCAGGTCATC
>JABDJF010000319.1 GCA_013002645.1 Myxococcales bacterium | reverse complement strand
GGTCGTTGACCACGACTTTGGCGCCCTGCCGCGCCAGCTCCAGCGCGTGCTCGCGGCCGATGCCTCGCCCTGCGCCTGTCACGATCACGACCCGTCCATCACAAATCCCAGTCATTCCCAACCCTCGGCGTCGGCCAACTTGACCAACAGCTTTCCTCGATGCTCACCGCTAAACAGTCGAAGCAAATGAGACGGCGCCTCGTCGAGACCTTCGACGATGTCGTCGCGATAGTGAATCTGACCCTCGCGAATCCACCGCGCCAGGTTTGCGCGCGCCTCCTCGTAGCGCGATGCGAAGTCCAAGGTCGTGAACCCTTCCATGCGGGCGCTCTTGGCGAGGAGCTGGAGATAGTTGCTCGGCCCGGGCGGAAGCTCCGCCTCGTTGATCTGCGAGATGGCGCCGCAAACCACGACCCGACCGCGGTAATTGAGACGGGTCAGCGCCGTGTTGAGGATCTCCCCGCCCACACTGTCGAAAAACACGTCGATGCCTTCCGGGCACGCGTCCTTGAGGGCAAGCCCCACGTCGGTCGTCTTGTAGTTGATCGCAGCATCGTACCCGAGCTCGTCGGTCAGCCAGCTGCATTTCTCGTCGCTGCCCGTCAGCGCTACCGCCCGACAGCCTTTGATCTTCGCGATCTGGCCGACGATCGAGCCCACACCGCCTGCCGCGGCGGACACCAGCACGGTTTCGCCGGCTTGGGGTTGTCCAATCTCGAGCAATCCAAAGTACGCCGTCAGTCCGGTTCCCCCGAGCACGCTCAACATGGTCGACAGCGGAATGCCCTTCGTGGGCTTCACATTGCCGTGAAGCATCCGCGACGAAACGACGCTGTAAGACTCCCAAGCCGCCAACGCCTGCACAATCTGCCCAACCCGCCAGCCTTCGGCTCTGGACTCGACGACTTGCGAAAGCGTTCCGCTCCGTATCGGCGCCCCGATTCCGATCGGCGGTAGATACGATTTCGCGTCGCTCATCCAGCCGCGAATGGCGGGGTCGATCGACAAGTACAGATTCCTGAGCAGCACCTCCCCGGCCTCCGGGGCGCTCACGGCCGCCGCAGCCGCCTCGAAATCACCCACGGCTGGCACTCCAACCGGCCGCTTCCTCAACAAAATCTGCCGATTAACCTCCGTCACGGACCTCAAGACTGAAACATGTTTCACTTTCTGCAAGGGGACACGCTCCCCCTCCAAAACCTGCATGGTTTCCGATGCTTGAGGCCCACACCGCGAAAACCCGAACCAAGCTGGGTTTTCGCGCTGTGGTTTATAAGGCCTTGAAAACGTGAGCTTATTTGGGACAGATCGTGTCCCCTAGTTCCATGTGATGCCGCGTTGGTAGAGGACGGCGAGGTCCATGGTGAGGGCAATGGACCAGTGGAGGAGGGCGCCGAGGAAGAAGGAGCGGTGCCGGAGGGCGAGATAGCCGAGCGTGAAACCGGCGACGATCGACGCGTTCACCTCGAGGATTGGTTTTCCGTAGTGGCCGATGCTGTACATCATGACCATCCACGGAAGAGCGTTCACGTCGAGGTCGCGGCCTAGGCCGAAGGTCATGTAGCCACGCCAGAAGCTCTCACCTGAGAGGAACACCATGAAGTAGGCGGCGTGGTAGAGGATGAAGAGCCGAATCGACCCTTCGGTGCCGCTGACTATGCCGCGCGTTTGCGGATAGCTCGCTTGGAAGTCGGGGAGGGAAGACGCCCACAGGACCAACGGAACCATCCCGACGAACAGTCCAAAGTAGACCCAGCGCATGCGGGTCCCACCACGGACGACGTAGCCGTACTCGCGTGGCGGCTGCCGGAGCTTGAAGCGTACGAGGAGGTACGGGATCAACATGCGCAAAACGACGCTGCATGTCGCGAAATACGCGAAGCCGAGCAATGGAGTCCGCGCGCTGTTCGGAATCAATTGCTCGAAAAGCAATCGATATGTGTTGGACCGACCAAATGCCAGGAACAGTATCAGCAACACCATCGAGCTGATGACGACGAAACGCGCCTCGTACGAAACGTCCGAGAACCGAACGCGAGTCAGCAACCGAAGCAGCCCAAAGTACACAAGACTGCCGGCAACGATGTAAAGCGCGATCGAGCCGCGAATCTCGTGCCCCCAAAGGTGCCAACTCCAGTTCAAGGGCAGAAGCACCGCAACCGTAGCTGCGGACAAGCCCCAAAATCGCCGGCCTTCAATCTCGATGTTCGCGTGGTTCAAGCGGTTCGCCTCGCGCCTCGCAGCTGCCGTTTCAAATCGGCGTTCATTCGACTCAGCCGACCGCCGGGCCTACATCAGCTCAGCCGAGCCTTTCGATGACCGCGGCCATGCCCTGGCCGCCGCCGACACACATCGTTTCGACGCCGTACCGGCCGTCGCGCGACTGCAGATTGTGGATCAAAGTCGTCATGATGCGAGCGCCAGTTTGGCCGAAAGGGTGGCCGAGGGCGATGGCGCCGCCGTTGACGTTGAGCTTGTCGACCGGAATTCCGAGCTCGCGGGCGGACGGAATGACCTGCGCGGCGAAGGCCTCGTTGATCTCGACCAAGTCGACGTCTTTGATTGCGAGCCCAGCACGGTCGAGCGCCTGCTTCGTTGCGCCGATGGGGCCCAAGCCCATGATCTCCGAGTTGAGAGCGGAGACGCCCGTCGACACGATGCGGGCCAAGGGCCTGATTCCGAGCGCTCGTGCGCGGGTGTCGCTCATGACGATGACTGCCGCGGCGCCGTCGTTGAGGGGGCAGGCGTTGCCGGCAGTGACCGTGGCCTTCTCGCCCATCTGCCCGAGGAGTACGGGCTTGAGCCCGGCCAGCTTCTCGGCAGTCGTGCCGTGCCGCGGGCAGTCGTCGGTGTCGACCACCGCGCCACTCGGCGTGCTGACGGGCGTGATCTCTTCGGCAAAGAAACCAGATTTCTGCGCCGCTTCCGCCCGCTGTTGAGATAGCGCTGCGAACTCGTCCTGCTCCTCACGGGATACGGCCATGTACTGCGCAACGTTCTCGGCGGTCTGCAGCATCGTGATGTAGACATCAGAGAGGCCGCCGGCCGGCTCCCAGTAGCCGCCGTCGGGCGTCATGAGCTTGGCCATGCGCTCTTCAGACTCGGCGAACTTCGGGTTCTTCGTGTTCTCCATGCCGTCGGACTTTCCGAAGCCAAAGCGGCTGACGCACTCGACGCCGGCGGCGATGAACACGTCGCCTTCGCCGGCTTTGATCGCGTGAGCCGCCATCCGGATCGTTTGCAGCGACGAGGAGCAATAGCGATTGACGGTCGCGCCCGGCGAATCGAGGCCGGAGAGCAAGCTCACGACCCGACCCATGTTGTAGCCCTGTTCGCCCGCGGGCTGCGCGCAACCGATCATCAGGTCTTCGACGGTTGCTGGGTCGAGGTTCGGCACCTTTGCCAATGCCGCTTTCACTGCGATGGCAGCTAGGTCGTCCGGACGCATCTCGATCAGCGACCCCTTGAAAGCGCGGCCAATCGGGGTCCGCGCGGTTGAAACGATCACGGCTTCGGGCATGACTTACTCCTCGATGAACATCGAACCCTGCGCGTTGCGCAAGGCACCCTTTAGCACCTTTCCTGTCGCGTTGCGGGGGAGGCGTGTGCTGCGGCGCTCCCATTGGCTCGGAACCTTGTAATAGGCGAGGACCTCTGCGACCCAGCTCTGCATTTCCTCGATGCCGAGCTTTTGCCCCGGCTCTAGAACGACGATGGCCTTCGGTACTTGACCGAGCTCCTCGTGGTCGACACCGATGACCGCTGCTTCGGCGATCGCCGGGTGTGCTTCCAGCCGTTGCTCGATTTCAAAGGGGTAGACGTTCTCTCCACCGCGCAGAATCAAATCACGCTTGCGTGAAGCGATGTAGAGCTTGCCGTCCTGCAGCCGCCCGATGTCGCCAGTGCGGAGCCATCGTCCAGCGCCGATGGCGTCACGGGTCGCCTCGGGGTCTTCCCAGTAGTCGCGCATCACCAGCGGCCCGCGCAAATGGATTTCACCATCGTTGCCCTCTTCGAGGCACCGTCCTTGCTCGTCTCGAATCTCGACGTCGACGATAGGTACCGCGCGACCCACCGAAGATGGATCGGCGCTGAGCTCTGCACCGACGTTCAAGGTCGCAAAGGCAGTGCCCTCGGTCAGACCGTAGCCGACGCCCATCGTGTGACTGCACTGCGGAAAGAGGGCGCGCGCCTTTTCGATCAATGGAGCCGGGATGGGCGACCCGCCGCCACCCACGGAGCGGAATGAGCTCAGGTCGTACTTGGCCGCCTTCGGATGGTTGAGGAGCCGGTGGAGTACGGTCGCGGTATAGCCCCAGCCTGTGATTTTTTCGCGCCCGATGAGGTCCAGTGTGGCTTCAGGGTCGAAGCGGCCCATCGGCCACACCGTCTTCGCGCCTCCTGCCATCGCCGTCAGTGCAGCGCAGTGCAATCCAGATACGTGAAAGAGCGGGCTCGTCACCAGGATGCTGTTGGCGAGCTGCGGGAGCTCGGCCGCCTTGGGGTTGGCCATCATCAGCCGGGCGCCGTGAAAGAAGCTGACCATGAGCATGTTGGTCACGTTGCCGTGGGTATGCACGACGCCTTTGGCACGCCCGGTGGTGCCGCTGGTGTACAGGATGATCGCCGGATCGCTTTCGGCGATGGGCTGCGTTGATAGCTGCGCGTTCGGATACTCGTCGAGCAGCGCATCGAAGTCGTCCTCTACGACCAGCATCGGCACACCGGGGTCGCCGGCGATTCGGGCGGCCCGCTTTTGGTCGGCAATCAGGAGCTTCGGCTTGCAATGCCCGATGCCGTACCGAATCTCGTCCTCTGTCCACCAGCCGTTCAGTCCGACGCAAATGGCGCCGAGGCTCACGGTTGCCCAAAACGAGATGATCCATTCAGGGCAGTTGGCCGCCAAGATGGCCACTCGGTCCCCAGGCCCGACGCCGAATCGATCGGCAAACGCGGCCGCTGCGCTCGCCACCAGCCTCTCGTGATCCTCGAACGTAAACCGTCGCTCCCGTTCAGGCTCACGAAAGACCATGTATTCGGTACGAGCGAACTCTCTGCCACGCAACAACACGTCGCGAAGCGAGCGCGCGCGGTTGGCAAACACTCGAACGCGTTCCCCGAACACTTCTTCCTCCGCTAGCTCGAATGGCGCACCCGGCGCGAGGAGCTGCGCTTCGACCGCTGCGAGCTTGCTGGTCGCGGATGTCGTTGAAGCGTGCACGCCCGGCTCCGTCTCAGGACGTCGACTTCTCTCGAAGTTGGTCACGCAACCAAGCCTCCGCCGAAGGCGTTTCCCGAAACATCCTCACAGGAATGGGGCTTGGCGCAACCCAGGAAATCGCCGTCCACAGGCCCTGCTGAATTGCGTTGCTGAAGATCAAGGCGCCGCCTGCACAGTTCTTCGCAAGATACCCCCGATCTCGGTCGATCCATTCGATGATGCCCTTGCGCTGCGTCGCTGGGACCCGACCCACTTCCCGGGCGTCGATGACCACGCCGTAGACCTGCCCGCGCCGCGCCCACTCGCTCATGATGTCGAGGTGCCGCTGCCATTCCGTATCGTCGCACAGCCCCTTGTAGGTCATCCGCATCAGCGGATTCTCTTTCTCGTCGAAGATGACTTGACCCATGACTCTCACACTCAGTTTAGTCAGCACCGTGAGGCGCTACAACGTATAACCTCCATCGACGAAAATCGTCTGCCCGGTGATGTAGCGGGCCCTCGACGAGGCGAGGAACACCGCAGCGTCAGCAACCTCGTCGGGGGTGCCGAAACGCCGAAGTGGGGTATTGCGGGTGGCCGCGTCGATCCACTCCTGGCTCAGATCGCCTCGTTCGACGAGCTTGGGAAACATCCCGGCGTCGACGACGCCCACCGCGACGATGTTTGCTCGGACGCCATGCCGCCCCTCTTCGCGTGCGATTCCCCTCATGAGCGCCTCGATCGCGCCCTTGGGTGCAACGGAGAGCACGTCGCCCGGCGGAAATCGTTTCAAGCCCGCCGAGCTGATGAACACGATCGAACCCTGGCTCCTGCGAAGGTGCGGAAGGGCCGCATGCGCCACGTGAAAGAACCCGTTCACGTCCCAGTCCATGGTGTTCCGCCACTGCTCCGGCGTGAGCTGGCTAATGTAAGGCTGGTCGATGGATGTGCCGGCCGCGTGCGCGATGGTGTGTAGCGCCCCCTGTTCTTCGACGATCGCATCGATGCAGGCTTTGACGGAGTCGAGGTCGCCGAGCTCGATTGGGTGCACCGAGCACCGCCCACCTCCAGCTTGGATTTCTTCGGCCACTGCGACGGCTGCTTCTTGGTGATGGCGGTACGTGATTGCAAGCGGCACCCCGGCTGCTGCAAGGCTGCGCGCGATCGCGCTTCCGATACCACCGCTCCCTCCGACAACCAGCGCTCCGCCCTGTGGGAAATCAGACATTCGCCCGCTCTCGAAGCTCGAACTTCACGACCTTGCCGGTTGCGTTACGGGGGAGCGCTTCGACGACCTCGACCCGCCTCGGAACTTTGAAGTTCGCCATGTTCTTTTGGCTCCATGCAATCACCGCGTCGGCTGTCAGTTCCTGACCTGGCGCAGGCACGACGAAGGCCATGCCGACCTCGCCAAGCCGGTCGTCAGGTACACCGATGACTGCAGCCTCGCCCATCCCGGGCATTTGCAGAAGAGTGTTTTCGATTTCCGCCGGGTAGGCGTTGAAGCCGCCCACGATGAACATGTCTTTCAGGCGATCGGTGATTTTGACGTAGCCCCGCTCGTCCATGGTTCCGATGTCCCCGGTGTGGAGCCAGCCCTCTTCGTCGATGGCCTTCTTCGTTTCATCGCCGGCATCGAAGTAGCCCTTCATGACGTTGTATCCGCGAACGACGATCTCTCCGGGCTCGTTGGCCGGAACGCGTCCGCCTTCGCTGTCGATGATTCGAACCTCGACGTCAGGGATCGCCCGTCCGCTCGTCGTCGCGATGGTTTCGGGATCGTCGTCGAGTCTGCACATCGTGACGACCCCGCAGCTCTCGGTGAGGCCATAGGCCGTGATGACTGTTTCGAATCCGAGCTCGTCTTTCATGCGGTGAATCAGCTCGACCGGAATCGCAGCGGCGCCCGTGACCGCCAAGCGCAGACTCGAGATGTCGAACTGCGCGCGATCCGGATGGAGCAGAATGGACTGATACAGCGAAGGAGGCCCTGGCAACATCGTGATGGCATCTTCTTGAACGCGCCGAAGGACGACGTTGACGTCGAAGACGGGCTCCGGGAACACGGTAGCGCCGCGCATCAACGCGGAAAACCAACCCGCCTTGTATCCAAAACTATGGAAGAACGGCAGCACGATCAGATATCGGTCCCCTTCGCGAAGCCCGACGATCGAGCTCCACTGGTCGAAGGTGCGCAGGTTCTGTGCGTGGGTGCACATCGCGCCCTTGGGTTTGCCGGTCGTACCCGAGGTGAAGAGGATGTCCGCGAGATCATCGGGCCGAACCTCGGTCGCGCGCTCTTTGGCAGCGCTTGACGGAGCACCCGAAGCGAGCCCGAGGAAGGCGTCATAGCCGAGTGTGCCTTCTGGCGCGTCCCCTCGGAGCACGATGATCTGCTCGAGTTGGGGGAGGTCGGCGCCCGCGTCCCGCAGGAGCGCCACGTAGTCGACATCGAGGAAGCCCGTCACCGTGAACAGCGCCTTCGCTCCGCTCTTTGCGAGCAGGTAGGTGGCTTCAATTCCTTTGTACCGGGTGTTGACCGGGACCAGCACCGCGCCGACTGAGTGAATCGCCAAAGCACAGACGATCCACTCCCAAGCGTTCGGCGCCCAAATGGCGATCCGATCGCCCTTCTGCATGCCGACGGAGATCAGCGCCCGGGCCGCCTCATCGACGCGTTCCGCCAGCCCGGCAAAGCTCAGCGTCGTGGCGCCGTCGACGATGGCCGGCCGATCGCCACAGATTTCGGCCTGTTTTTCCAGCATCTTCGGAATCGTTTCGATCACCGCGCCCGTGATATCTCCAACCCCGAACTTGGGCAACAAAGCACGGACAAGTCATGGTTTATATCATCCCCATCCTCGGATTGACGCAACGCCCCATGTCTCCATACTCCGGCCGTTTCTTGGGAACTCTCAGGTTCATGAGGATTCCGCGCTTATCGTTTCGCGACACTTATCACTTAGAGATTGGCTTGATTGATGGACTGGGATTGGGGTTCGCGCCCGACCTATGAGTCGAACCGCGTAGGCGTCGACGGGACGATGTCGCCCGTCGTTTTGTACGACATGAAGCAGCCTCGACTCGTCGAGGACCACGAGATCGAGCTGATTCTCGATCTCGCTGATTTTCATCTCGAATCCGGGCTTCCGTTCGTTGCGCTCGTTCGGAACCAGCGCGGCACGGGCGTCATCGCGGCCCGCCACCGACAGACACTGGCCGAGTGGTTGTTTTCGCGTCGCGACGCCTTGAGGCGCAACGACCTCTCGGTGGTGGTCGTCGTGCCGGAACCGATCTATCGCGCCGTGCTTCGGGTGGTGTACCGCTTCCGGAAGCCGCCGATTCGCACGATCACGACGCCCGATCTTTCGGGCGCCGTGGAGGCCGTGCGTGCCGAGCTCCAGCGCATGCGACAACCCATCGGCCCCGAGATCGAAGCGTTCCTCGAGTCCTTCGCCGCCTGAGCGCCCTCTCGTCGGCTTGACCGATGGACTGAAACGCGTTTCACTTCGTCCCTGGTTCGAAGGGACACGCTGTGGGCATTTCGCACGAAATCATTGATGGAATTGCCGAGATCGTCGTCGACTATCCTCCCGTGAACGCCATCCCCGTAGCCGGCTGGTTCGAGCTGGCAGAGCGGATCACGGCCGCCGGAGACG
>JABDJF010000355.1 GCA_013002645.1 Myxococcales bacterium | reverse complement strand
GTCCAGTACGAATGCAGCTCGGCTGCATGCGGAAAGGCTACGACATTGACGAGACCCGCAAATCCAAACCCGAGCGGCAGCAGGGCGCGAGATTGTAGGCCATCCGAGCGGCAAGCGCGCCAGGCGGTGATGGCTCCGACCACGGCTGCGAGCAGCAGCGCCGGTCCGTAGAGCAGGGCGAGGCGGCGGTAGAGAAGCGCGAGATACGCGCCCAGAGGAGGCGAGGCCCGGCGCAGCATGAACGAATTCGCCATGTCGCTCAGATCCCCGCGGGTCGCGTAGATCCAGACGAAGAACCCGAGCATGTTGACTAGGGTCACCGCAGAAAAGGCAAACAAGAAACGGATCCAACTCCTGGGCGCCGCTCCTCGCAGCCCAAGCACCCCGCAGTGCACGGCAATCGCGAAAGCGACGTAGTAGCCAGGCCAGTCGAACTGCGCTGCGAGGGTGATGGCCGCTGCGCAGAAGGCTGCATAGCGTCTTGTGCCCGTCTCGAGCCATCTCAGATAAGTGACTACCGCAGCAAGGGACCAGAACATCCCGCCCTGCTGATGCGCCACCATGTTCGCAAAGATGACGTTAAGTGGCGTGAGCAAATAGAGCAGCCCGGTGAGCCACGCTGTCTCGACGTCCCAATAGCGGCGGACCGCGAAGACGAGCAGGATCAAGGTCGCGACAGAATGGATCACGGGCGTCAGGCGTGCGGCCCACTCGTGCTCGCCGAATATCAGGAAGGCGGCGATCACGTGAGCGTGAAGGCCCAACGGGTGGTGGGTGTAGATCGCCTCCGGCGATGGAGGCTCGGCGCCGAAATGGTACGGGGCCTGCCCCACGATACCAAAGCGAAGCGAGTTCCTCGCGGCTTGGCTGAACGCAGCTCCCATGTAGCCGTTGTGGCCCCAGTGCCAAGGAGCTGCGACGCCACGCAGGCAGACGACGGAGAAGACGGCGGCCAGCAGAACAAACGGCGGCCAAGCCCAGCTCACTCTGCGCTCACCTCCAACATACGCCGGATTGGCTACTTCCTCGGTGGCCGTCGTCATGGCTGGGCGGGAAGGTAGCCGAGAGCGCGTAGTTGCGCCCTTTCGGTGGCTGAGAGAGTTTTGACCGCGGGCCTCGTGGTCTTTGTCTCGACGGTTAGCTCATCCAATCGGTCCCGCATCCTGTTCAGCAACTCGGGTTCGTCGCTCGCCAGATCGCGTCTTTCGTACGGGTCAGCCGCGAGATCGTAAAGCTCCGTCGCGCCGTCGGCGCTGCGGATGATCTTGAAACGCTCGTGCAGGAGCGCTTCCTTCAGAGGAAGCCTACCGTCACATCCGCGCGTTCGGACGTACGCGTCTCGATCCGGGGCCAGACCGCGCATCGGATCGATCAGGGATTTCCCTCGAAAGGCCTCAGGCATCGGCGACCCCGCGAGCTGCAGAATTGTCGGAGAGACATCGATGATCCGTACGCGCTCTTGCACACGCGCGGCGAAACTAGTCGGTCGGCCGCCGGGGAGCTTCACCAGAAGCGGCATGCGCACCAATTCTTCGTAGAGCGTCCGGCAGTGGCCCAACCCTCCATGGTCCTCGAACTCTTCACCATGATCCGCGAGGATGATGACGAGCAGGCCGTCCCAGAGCCCTCGCTCGGAAAGCGCATCGAAGAACAATCCAAGCTGGCGGTCCGTGTAGGCGATTTCACCGTTATAGAGCCCTACCACGTGCGCCAGGTCCTCTGGCGGTAGTTGGCGCTCTTTGGAGATGAACGAGCGCATTTCGTCGAAGCGCCCGGTCAAGTTGCCATCATAGGCAGGGTCGGTGAAGGTGTTCTCGAAATCATACGGCGGTTTGTAGTCGGCGTGTGGGTCGATGAAGTGCAAGTACAGGAAGAACGGCTCATCGGCGTGGAGTGCGATCCAGTCGAGTGCGAGCACCTTCATGGCGCCTGCGACAAAACGCTGCACCTGCCAGAACTCTTCGAAGCCACTGTGCACGTTCGCGCTCAGCCCGGCATGCCCGTTTGTGACCAGCGCAGCGGTGCGAAATCCGTCGGCGTAGAGCGCGGCGGCGAGCGTCGGTACTCCGGCGCCAATCGCCTGACTCGGAGACTCGACTCCGTGGCTCTGCGGAGAGAGCGAGGTCATGAGAGACACGGTAGAGGGACGGGTCCAGGGGGATGAAGCGTAGGCGCGCTCGAACACGATTCCCTCATTCGACGCCATCGCCGCCAAGTGCGGCGTCGTGTTTCGTTCGTAACCGTAGAGCGAGAAGTGATCGGCGCGGGCTGTGTCCAAGGTAATCAGAACGATCTGCCGAGCTTTCGAGACGTCAGGTACTGGATCCAACACGACAGTCGTGCCCAAGACCGCCTTTTTCCGGACCCATCTCTTTGCCGCGGGCATCCCCGTCACGGGTGGGCTCGTGGCGTGTGGAATTGGCGCCACGGAGAGCGCGCGTACGGTGGAATAGGCTCCAAGTGAAAGGAGCGCGACCGAAACGATACCGAGGATGGAGATCACCCACGAACGTCGACGTTCGATCGCGGCGACCAGCAACCCGGCGAGAGCCAAAGCACTCAGGGCAGCGAAGGCGCGCGCGCGCGATGTCGGCGCGGCGAATGCTCCGAGCGTTGCGGGCC
>JABDJF010000275.1 GCA_013002645.1 Myxococcales bacterium | reverse complement strand
CCGAGCAATTGCAGACCGGATTCGAGCACGGCGTCCTTCCGCGCCCCGAGTATCGCCGACACGATCAGGACGATCATGAGCACCGCGGCAGCTGGTGCAACAGGGAGTAGCTTCTGGGTGAGCCTTGGCACGTAGCTTCGCATGAAAAGCCCGAGGGCAACTGGGAGCAGAACCACCTTTGCAGTGCTGAGGAACAGAGCCCAGCCATCGACGTCGACTCGACTGCCGACGATCCAAGTCGTGAGCAGCGGCGTGCAGGCTGCGGCGAGCATCGTGGAGAACGCAGTCATCGAAACGGATAGCGCCACGTCCGCCTTGGCTAAATAGGCGATCACATTCGAGGCCGTACCGCCTGGACAGCAGCAGACCAACACCAGGCCGACGGCAAACGGGGTGGGGAGTTGAAACAGGTAGCCAACGCCCCAACCGAGCAACGGCATGACCGTGTACTGCAGAAGCACTCCCCAAAGAATGGGCGCAGGGGAGCGAAAAACGCGCGAAAAATCGGAAAGCTCGAGCGTGAGCCCCATGCCGAGCATGATGATCTGCAGCCCCGGCGTGATCAGCCCGTACTCGAGAAACCAGTCGAACGCCGGCGGGTAGATGAGCGCAGCGACGCCGCCGAGGGTGACCCAAAGGGGAAAGAGCCGAACGAACGCAGCCACGAGGTCGCCATGTAGCACAGCGTGGGTCGGCCCGGGGCGAGCGAGACGCCGCCGTGCTTCCATGCTAGAAGCTGCGATCTCATGTTTCGCCCGCCTACCGACGACGTCCGGATCGACGACCTTCGTCCACTGATCCCGCCCGCCATCTTGATGGAGGAGATCCATCCCGGCGAAGAAGCGATCACTCGCATCGCGACCGCGCGCCGGGAGATCAGCGACATCGTCCACGGCAAGGATGACCGGCTGCTCGTGGTCGCCGGCCCCTGCTCGATTCACGACGCGGACGCTGCGCTGGACTACGCCAAGCGACTCAAGGCGCTGCGTGATGAGCATGCCAAAGATCTGTTAGTCGTCATGCGCACCTACTTCGAGAAGCCACGCACCACCGTCGGCTGGAAGGGCCTGATCAACGACCCCAACCTCGACGGAAGCTTCGACATCAACCACGGCCTGCGGGTCTCGCGGGGCTTGTTGAGCGCTCTGGCAGAGATGGGCCTGCCGAGCGGGACGGAGTTTCTCGACCCGATCTCGCCACAGTTCGTCGCGGACCTGGTCTCTTGGGGAGCGATCGGCGCGCGAACGACCGAGAGCCAGGTTCACCGCGAGCTCGCAAGCGGGCTTTCGATGCCGGTGGGCTTCAAGAACGGGACGCGAGGGACGGTGCTGATCGCCGTCGAAGCGGTGAAAGCGGCCCGGAACCCGCATCATTTCCTGTCGGTCACCAAGCAAGGCCTAACCGCCATCGTCGCAACCAAGGGCAATCTCGACTGCCACGTCATCCTGCGCGGCGGCGGCGGCAAGCCGAACTACCACCCGGAGCACGTCGCCTCGACGGTGGAGATGCTGGAGGCGGCCGGGCTCGAAGGTCGCCTCATGGTCGACTGTAGTCACGCGAACAGCCAAAAAGACCACGAGAAGCAGGCGGACGTCGCGATCGCGATCGGGCAGCAACTCGCTGAAGGCAGCACCCAGGTGTTCGGGGTGATGCTCGAAAGCTTTTTGGTCGGCGGGCGTCAAGACAACAAGCCCGGCGCCGAGCTCCAGTATGGGCAGAGCATCACGGATGCATGCATGAGTTGGGACGTCACCGGGCCAGTCCTCGAAGGCTTGGCGGACGCGACTCGAAAGCGCAGGACGGCCGGCACCTGACCGAGCTTCAGGCTCTAGGACAGAGCCGGCCGCTCGGGCCAACAAACCCTAGGCAGACGGCGCCATCGTTCGGATGAACATCTCGACCATCTCCCAGGGCAGATTCGACGGGAGATTGAGGATCGGGAGGTCGATTCCGTACTCGCGGCGGCGCTTCAGCTCTGAAACGCAGTGTTGAGGGTCGCCCGCAATGGCGAGCGCATCGATCATCTCGTCAGAGACCGCATCGGCTGCCTGCGACCGGGTCTTCTTGTCCCGGTAGAGCTCGTCGACCTTCTTGCACTCGTCTGCGTATCCAAAACCACTCAGAAGCTCTTTGTAGTAGTCGCCCATGCCACCGATGTAGAAGGAGATGATGTTGCGGGCCTCGCCAACGCCCGCCTCGCCGAGCGGGATGACGGTCGTGAACGGCGCGGTGGTGATTTCGCCCGGGTTGCGTCCCGACTTGGCTGCGCCGTCTGCGATCCAAGCATGGCCCTGGTCGAGCTTTGCGTACGGCCAGAACGTTGGAATCCAGCCATCGGCGAGCTCACCGATCGAAGTGATCGATTTCTGTTTGAGCGCGGCGACATAGATCGGCACATCGGCGCGAAGCGGTTTCATCGCGAGCTCGAAGGGTCGGTAGTCGTGAAGCTTGGCGCCGCTTTCGGTGAGCCGCTTGCCGGCCAGCAGGGCCTTGGTCACCCGGATGACATCGCGTAGCTGAGTCAGCGGCTTTTCGAACTGGCGCGCGTGAAAACCTTCGATGACCTGCTTGCCGCTGGTACCCATGCCGAGGATGAGACGGCCTTCACTGATCTCGTCGACCGTAGCCGCGTTCATCGCCATGAGTCCGGGCGAGCGGCTGAAGCAATTGACGATGCCCGTGCCGATCTTGATCTGCTTGGTGTGCACCGCGATCTCGGTCAGGAGCGAGAAGATTTCGTAGCCCCAGGCCTCGGGAATCCAGAATGAATCGTAACCAAGCTCATCCGCGAGAATCGCGGCCTTGAGGTAGAGCTTGCGGTCGTAGTTTTTCCAGAATGGGAGAAGCCCGGTTCGTTCGGTCATCGCTTGCCTCCGGAGGTGGAATTAGACCGTTTTACAAAGGGTTTCAAGCGACTGCTCGCCTTGACAGTGTCCGGCGATTCGTGCGACGAGCCTGTCTGCTGAGGAGCCCAAACCAATGAAGATCGACGCCGGACTGCTAGTGACCGACATGAAGCAGGTTGCCGCTCGAGTTCACGAGCTCGAGGAGGCCGGCTTCGACGGATGCTTCACCTTCGAAGGGCCGCACGAACCGTTCATGCCGCTTGTGCTCGCGGCCGAGCACTCGAAGCTCG
>JABDJF010000274.1 GCA_013002645.1 Myxococcales bacterium | reverse complement strand
CGCTCTGACAGACGAAGCACGATGGAAGCCCCGTAGTGGTTCGGGCGGGGCGGCAAGCAGGTCGCCTCGTTCCATTCAGACAAGGAGACAGATCGAGAAAACGGGTATCATTCTCGCAACGGCCGCGCTGGGGATGGCCGGGGCTCCCACCAGCGGGGACTTCGCGTCGTGGTTAGTCGTCGAGCTCCATGATCAGCTCGGGTGCGCCGGGTGGTCCATAGGGGCCCTCGAAGCGCAGCACACGGTTGGGCGCTTCGGGTTCGAACCAGAGGTGGTACTGCGGCATCAAAGGCTTGGCGAGCCGGGCGACCGTCGAGCCTACGCGAACGAAATCGTTGAGGTCGGGGTAGAGGACGAGCTCCGTGGCCTTCCTCGAACCGCCCGGGAGGTCCACCGTAGTCTTTCCCTTCGTTTCGACATACACGCGCGAGACGAAGCGATCGTTGATCCAGGAGTAGAACGCGCGCGTCCGCTGCGGCGAAGGCCAGCCGAGCATCAGCGGGAGCAAGACTTCCGGGTAGGTGTTGGGCGCAACGCCGAGGTTCGCGTCGAAATGGACGTCTTCTTTGCGCGCGTGCCGCCCCTCGGCGTCCAGCATCGAGCGAACCAAGCGCTCGCTTTCCAGTCCTGCCGGCGACTTTCGCATGACGAAGCTCTCCTCGATCGTTCCGGCCGAGACTTCGTATTTGGTGGCGAGCTCGACGCGTTCGCCGTCGAGGTTGCGAAACGTGAGGCTGCCCTTGGACCCGGGCACCAGCAGCTTGTTTGCGTCGAGGATCGTGTGAAAGGCTCTCTTCGGCCTCGGCTTGAGCCGATAGTGGCTGGTGACGTCGAAGCCTGCGGGCGGCAGTGGGAGTAGTGCATCGAGTGTCATTTGGCGCATACCCTCCATTACAGGGCACGGAGAAGCAAGGGGAGATGCGATTTGCATTCCAGGGGCCTTCCTCTACGTTCGTTGACGCACCATGGAGCGGATCTACCGAAAGGATTACCAGGCTTCCGAGTTCCTCATCGACACGATCGATCTCGTGTTTCAGTTGGAACCGTCCGAGACCATCGTCCACGCCAAGATGCAGCTTCGTAGAAATCCCGACGTGCCAGCCGGGAGTGGGCATCTGTTGCTGCACGGCGACGGCCTAGCGCTACGCTCGGTGCAGCTCGATTCCGTCCTGCTCGACGGCAGTCGGTTCGAAGCGGACTCGCAGAGACTGCAAATCCACGACGTCCCCGACCGCTTCGAGCTCGTGACGGAGGTCGCGATCCACCCGGCCGAGAACACGAAGCTCATGGGGCTTTACACCTCGAGCGGCACCTTTTGCACCCAGTGCGAGGCGGAGGGGTTTCGCCGCATCACCTATTCCTTGGATCGGCCGGACGTGATGGCGCGTTTCACGACGCGCATCGAAGCGGACCGCCAGAGCTATCCGGTGCTGCTATCCAACGGGAACCGTGTGTCGGAGGGTGAGCTTTCGGATGGCCGGCACTGGGTTCAATGGGACGACCCCTTTCCAAAACCAAGTTACCTGTTCGCGTTGGTCGCGGGCGATCTGGTCTCTCACGAGGGCACGTTTACGACCGCATCGGGCCGGGAGGTCGCGCTCGAAATATGGGTGGAGCCCGCCAACGCCGACAAGTGCGCGCACGCGCTCGCATCGCTTCAAGCCGCCATGCGCTGGGACGAGGAGCGATACGGACTCGAGTACGACCTCGACATTTACATGATCGTGGCGGTCGACGATTTCAACATGGGTGCAATGGAAAACAAGGGCCTCAATGTCTTCAATTCGAAGTACGTGCTCGCCAAGCCATCCACCGCGACCGACGATGACTACGAGGGGATCGAAGGCGTCGTGGCCCATGAGTATTTCCACAACTGGACAGGGAATCGGGTTACCTGCCGCGATTGGTTCCAGCTGACTCTCAAGGAAGGGCTCACGGTATTTCGCGATCAAGAATTTTCCGCCGACATGACGTCGCCGGCCGTCCAACGCATCAAGGATGTGACGCGGCTTCGTACCGCCCAGTTCGCCGAGGACGCCGGCCCTCTTGCGCATCCGATTCGGCCGGAGTCCTACATCGAGATGAACAATTTCTACACCGCCACGGTTTACGAAAAAGGCGCGGAGGTGGTGCGGCTGTACCAAACGCTCCTCGGACGCGACGGGTTTCGAAAGGGGCTTCGGCACTATCTCGAAAAGCACGACGGCTGCGCGGTGACCTGCGACGACTTTCGGCAGGCGATGGCCGACGCCAATGACGTAGACCTCGGCCAGCTGGAGCGCTGGTACAGCCAGGCCGGAACCCCGGTGGTTCGGGCGAGCGGTGTCTGGGACGAGTCAGCGGGTTCATACGCCTTGACGCTCGCTCAATCGCAGCGCGTTTTTCCCGACGCGGCCAAGCCTGAACCGCTCCCGATTCCGGTTCGCGTTGGGCTGCTGGGCGCGAACGGCAACGACATCGCGGGGACTGCAC
>JABDJF010000237.1 GCA_013002645.1 Myxococcales bacterium | reverse complement strand
CTTAGCTGGCGGCCGCGATCGCTGCGTCGTAGTCCGGTTCTTGGACGATGTCGGCGACCATTTCGGTGTGAACGACCTCGTCGTTTTCATCTACGACGACGATGGCGCGCGCGGCGAGTCCCTTCATCGCACCGTCGATCATCTCCACTCCGTAGTCCTGAAGGAAGCTTCCTCGGAACGTCGAAAGCGGAACGACTCCTTCCAATCCCTCGGCAACACAAAAGCGTTTCTGAGCGAAGGGAAGGTCGGAGCTCACGACCAGCACCACTGCGTTGCCGAGACCTGCTACGCGTTGATTGAATGTGCGTGCCGCCGTCTGGCAGACCGGTGTGTCGTAGCTCGGGTTGATCGTGAGGATTTTCTTCTTTCCTGCGAAGTCGGCCAGCGTCTTCTCACTGAGGTCGCTGGCGACGAGGAGGAAGTCGGGTGCGCTGCTGCCCTTGGCGGGCAGGTCGCGATTGGTGTGAACCGGGGTTCCTTTGAGCGCGGTGATGGCCATGATTCTCCTTTCGGGGCACGAGTAGGCCGGTCTTATAGGGACTTCACCCAAATTACCAAGCGGTTGCCCTCGATAGCGAAATTCATTATCAATAGTGGATGAACCGGTCTCTTCTCGATTTGCCCCTCGGCCAGCATGCCGAAATCGCGTCGATCGACTGCGAGCGCCGTCTCTCGCGGCGATTGATGGAGATGGGCCTGCTCCCCGGGACGAGGGTTCGCGTCGTTCGCGTGGCGCCTCTTGGAGACCCGATCGAGCTCCGGGTCCGCAACTACTCGCTATCCGTGCGCCGAGCCGAGGCCGCCAAAATCGCAGTCCGGCCCGAAGGAACGGTGTGAGCAGCGCGGCCGCCCCGCAGGTCCTGATCGCGGGCAACCCCAACTGCGGAAAGAGCACTCTCTTCAACGCGCTTTCGGGCGGGAGCGCCCACGTCGGCAACTACCCTGGGGTGACCGTCGACCGGACGAGCGCAAGCTTGCATCTCGGGACAGAGAAGATCGAGCTGGTCGACTTGCCTGGGATGTACAGTCTGACGGCGAGCTCGCCCGAGGAGCAGCTCGCCGTCGATGCATTGACGGAAAGCAATACCCGCGCCGTGGTTTGCGTCGTCGATGCCACGACCTTGGAACGTGGGCTCTACCTGCCATTGCAGCTCATCGAGTCGGGGGTTCCGGTCGTGGTTGCGCTCAACATGATGGACGCTACCGCACGCATCGGTCTCCGCATCGACACCGAACGCTTGTCAGAGCTCTTTGCATCGCCGGTGATTCCCGTCGTCGCGACCAAACGGCGTGGTCTGGATGCGCTCCTGTCGGCGCTCGAGACACAGCTCGAGCCCAGCAGCGAGATTTCGACGCTCCAGGTGGGTTACCCAGCGGCGCTCGAGGCCGACATTGCGGCGCTCGCGCCAGCCGTCGCACGGTGGCGCCCCAAGATGCCAACTGGTCAACATCGCGTATTCGCACTTTGGTGCCTGCTCTCCCTCGGCGAAGACAGTCTTCGCGGTGTCCCGGACGAAGTACGCCAGGCGGCGGGGAACATTCGTCGAGCGGCCGCTGAACGTGGACGCAATCTCGACCTCGAGATCGTCTCCTCTCGCTACGATTGGCTCGACCGAGCAGTCGCCGAGACCTGCTCCGTCCGAGGTCCCAGTCCGAGTTGGAGCGAGCGTATCGATCGCGTGCTGACCCATCCAATCGCGGGGATTTCGATCTTCGCGGTCGTGATGTTTGGCATTTTCGAAGCGCTTTTTGCTGGGGCCGAGCCTCTGATCGGCGCCATCGAGACCTTGACTGGTTTCATGCAGGCGCAGGCCGCAACGATTCTGCCGCCGGGCGTCCTGCAAGACTTGGTCGTCGAAGGAATCATCGCTGGGGTCGGGAACGTGATCGTTTTTGCTCCGCAGATCCTGATGCTCTTCCTGTTCATCGGGTTTCTGGAAGACTCGGGCTACCTCGCGCGCGTTGCATTCGTGATCGACCGAGTGATGAAGGGGGTGGGCTTGCACGGCAAGGCCTTCGTTCCGCTGCTTTCTGGCTTTGCCTGCGCGGTTCCCGCCGTCATGGCCACACGCACCATCGAACGCCGGCGTGATCGCTTGGTCACCATGTTGGCGCTTCCGCTGATGTCTTGTAGCGCGCGCTTGCCGGTCTACATCCTCGTCGTTGGCACCGTGTTTGCTGGGCGGTCTCTGGGATGGTTCAGCGCAGGGGCCGTCGCGCTCTTTTCGATGTACACCCTGTCGGTCCTGGTCACGCTGGCCGCCGCAGCGGTCCTCAAGCGCACCGTGCTTCCGGGCCCCGCACCTACGTTCGTCCTCGAGATGCCCCCCTACCGCTGGCCTTCCGCCGCCATTCTCTGGATCAACGCTTGGCGCCGTCTCCGCATCTTTTTGATCGACGCCGGCACGATCATTTTGGCGATGACGATTCTTCTTTGGGCTCTCCTCTCGTTTCCGAAGTCAGCCGAGATCTCCGAGCACTACGCGGCAGAGCGCGCGCAGGTCCTGCAGTCGGCCTCGTCCGAAACGACAAAATCCGAGGCTCTGCAGTCGCTCGATGCGCGCGAAGCCGGCGAGCAGCTCGCTCACAGCCTGGGCGGCAGGTTCGGCCATGCCATCGAGCCCGTGCTCCGGCCGATCGGCTTCGACTGGCAGATTGGCGTCGGGATCATCGGCGCGTTTGCCGCGCGCGAGGTGTTCATCTCCACACTCGGCGTGGTGTTCGGAATCGGGGAGGCGGACGAGGAGAGTAGGCCCCTGCGGCAGGCGCTTCGCGATGCCCGTCATGCGGACGGAAGCCCCGTGATGACTCCGCTCAGTGGCGTCTCACTCATGATTTTCTTCTTGCTCGCCTGTCAGTGCATGAGCACCATCGCCGTGGTGAAGAAGGAATCCGGTTCTTGGAAATGGCCTGTGTTCCTGTTCTCGTACATGACCTTACTCGCCTACCTGGCCTCTCTCGCGGTCTATCAGGGTGGCCAGCTTCTGGGTTACGGCTAGGGTTCGAGTATGCCGTGGCAGCAAATCGTGGCAGGGTTGATTGTCGCGTTTGCCTGCGTCTACGTCGTGCGACGGTTTCGCGGGAAGAAGACCCGTCCCCATCGCCCGACCGGCCCGGACGTCCCCGTTTCGCGACTGACACGAAAACCCCCTCCGTCCGATCCGTGCGACCACTGAGCAGAAGACCTACATTGAACGAGAAATGAGCCGATCGGCAACCATCGAAGGGCTCCGGAAGTTTCGGAAGAAGCTGCTGCGCGAGCGAGACCCCTGGCACGATACTTCGCGTCGGTTTCGCATCCGTCGCTTTGCAGGCCCGGAGTGCTTTCTCGAGCACCTCGAAGGGGTCCGGGTCGCCCACTTGACCGACCTGCACGTCGGCCGGGTCACGCCGATGGAGGTCCAGTACGACGCGGCCTCGATGATCAACGCCGGCAAGCCCGACATCGTGGTCATCAGCGGTGATTTCGTCTGCCACAGCCAGGTGTATCTCGAAGATCTCACCGAGGTGATCAGCGAGATCGACGCGCCCGTTTTCGCGGTCCTCGGCAATCACGATCACTGGGCAGGAGCCGGCCCGGTGCGGGAGGCGCTTCGACGCGGTGGCGCCGAGGTGCTGGACAATGCGAACACCACCGTTCACGTCGGGCACCAGGCCTTGCAGGTCGTCGGCCTGGACGATGCCTATACCGGTCACGCGGATCGGCGCGCGGCACTCAAGGGCTTGCGGGCCGATCTGCCAGTCATCGGGCTATCGCACATCGCCGAAGAAGCCGATGCGCTCTGGGAGGCTGGCGTGCCGCTTGTGTTCTCCGGTCATACGCACGCCGGGCAGATCACGGTCGCGCGACTTCACGAGCTGTCGGTAGGGAAGCTCGCCGGGCACAAGTACATCCACGGGCTCTACGGTTCGCGGGGCACCGAAGATCCCCAGGGTGCAGTCTATGTCGGCGCCGGGGTTGGGGCTGCAATCGTTCCTCTCCGGTTGGGCGAGCGCGCCAAACGCGAGGTGGCGTTCTTCGAGTTGGGCACGCAACCGGGCGCGTTCGACGAACATCACGGCGAGCAGGAGGCTCATCCGGGCCGGATTCCTTCGGACAAGACCAAGGAGCGTCGGGCGCAGGCCGTGATTCGCAAGCAGCAAAAGCGCAAGCGCCGAAACGGAAACAACGCCGGCTTCAACTCCTGAGCTGCGCTGACCTATCCATGGCCGGCTAGGAACTGCTCGGCCTCGAGTGCGGCCATGCAACCGCTCCCGGCCGCAGTAATCGCCTGGCGCCACTTCTTGTCCTGCACGTCGCCCGCAGCGAACACACCGGGGATGTTGGTCTGCGTCGAATCGGGCTTGGTGACGATGTAGTCCTGATCGTCCGTGTCGATTTGGCCCCTCAAGAACGCAGTGTTTGGCGTGTGGCCTATCGCGAAGAAGAGGCCTGCCGCGGGGATGTCCCGTTCCTCCTCGGTCTTCAGGTCTCTGACACGAACCGCCTCGAGGAAATCCGCGCCCTTGGCTTGCGTGACGACGTGGGACCAGAGAATCTCGATCTTCGGATTGTCCAACGCACGCTGTTGCATGATCTTCGAAGCGCGAAGCTCGTCGCGGCGGTGAACGAGGTACACCGTCGAGCCGTACTTGGTGAGGAAGGACGCCTCTTCCACCGCAGAGTCGCCGCCGCCGATCACCGCCAGGGGCTGATTGCGGAACGCCGGAAGCGCGCCGTCGCAGACCGCACAGGCCGAGATACCCTTCTGCCAGAGCTCTCCGTCGTTGGCGCCCGGGATCTCGAGCCGCCTGGCGGTCGCGCCAGTCGCGATGATCACCGAGTCCGCGCTGCCCTCCTGGGCGTCGGCTTTGAAGCGGAACGGTCGGGTCGACAAGTCGATCTCGTTGACGGTCTCCGTGTGGATCGTCGTGCCGAACCGCTCCGATTGCGCGCGAAAGCGATCCATCATGTCGGGGCCCATGATGCCTTCCGGGAAGCCTGGGTAGTTCTCCACGTCCGTGGTCGTCGTCAACTGGCCGCCGGCGGCGATGCCTCCGGCCATGAAGCCTTCGAAGAGGACGGGTTTCAGCTCGGCGCGCGCCGCGTAAATCGCTGCGGTGTGGGCTGCGGGTCCGCTTCCGATGATCAAGAGTCGATGGCTCATGCTGCTCCTTTTTGACGCCCGGGTTATGCATACCCCCGGCCCGGAGCGCAACCCCTAAGCGAGAACCTCGGACACGCGCGCACCGATCGCAAGCGCAGCCGTCAGCCCCGGAGACTCGATGCCAATCAAATGTACCATTCCAGGCTGTGACTCCGGCCCGTGAATCACGAAGTCCGCAAATCCACCCTCAGGACCGACCAGCTTTGGCCGGATGCCACTATAGTCCGGCGTCAAGTGCTCCGCACGAATCGCCGGGAGGTACCGAGCGACAGCTTCGGCAAAGCGTACGACGCGGGACTCGTCCACCGAGTACTCGATGGCATCGACGAATTGGGCGTCGGGTCCCGCGCGTCGAGCCCCGTTGATGTCCGCAGTGATGTGGACACCGAGCCCTCCGCCCGAGGGCAACGGGTAGATCAAGCTGTTGCGCGTTTTCGGAGCGCCGGAGCCGAGCGCGAAGTACGAGCCCTTGCAGGGGTACAGCCGCCACGGGCGCTCAGCCTCGGCCAGCCCGGATTTCCGTGCGACATCCAGCGCGGAAAGACCAGCCGAGTTCACCACACGCCGAGCCAAGAGCTCCATCTCGCTTCCTGTGCTGTCCGTGGTTCGAACGAGCCAACCAGCTTCGGTCTTTCGGATCGAGTCGACCCCGGTATGATAGACGACCATGCCGTCGGCCTCGATGATCTCGTAAACGAGGCTCGCCAGGAGCTCGTGCACGTCGACGACGCCCGAAGTCGGAGAGTGGAGCGCGAGCTCGCAGCGGAGCTCCGGCTCCTGTCCGCGTGCCTCGGCGCCTGTCATCAGCCGCAGTTCGCCCGCGCCCACGTCTCGTGCATGCCGGGCGATCGCGCGGAGACGTTCCTCGTCTTCGGCGCTGGTCGCGACGATGAGCTTCCCGGTGCGCTTGTGAGGCACGTCGTGCGCTTCGCACCAGGCGTAGAGGCGGCGGTTTCCCTCGATACAGAGCCGAGTCTTGAGCGAGTCCTGAGGATAGTAAATTCCCGCGTGCACCACCCCGCTGTTTCGGCTCGAGATCTCGCGCCCGGGACCCACTTCGCGCTCGAGGACCAGCACCGAGTCGAGCCTCTTCGCGAGCTCGTACGCGCAAGCGAGGCCAACCACGCCAGCTCCGATCACCACAGCATCCACCGTTTCAGACATGTCCGCCCTTCACAATGCCACTAGAAGGCGAGTGGATCGATGCGCGGCTCCGGCAGTTGAACCGAGAGCCGCGGCATCGGAAGCTCTCGCTGCAGCCTGTAGGCCTCGTAGTGAACCAGCACCTTTCGGACGTATCGGTGAGTCTGAGTGAAGGGAATCCGCTCCAGCAGGACGTCGAGCGGCGCCTCCGGGGCGCCCTCTTGAATCCAGCGACGCACGTTGTGGGGCCCGCCGTTGTACGCGGCAATTGCGAGTGGGAGATGCCCATCGAAACGCTCAATCAGGGAGGTCAGATACCAAGCCGCAAACTCCAGGTTGAGGTCTGGGTCGAGGAGGTCGGCCGGCGTGAAGTCGTCGTGGCCGAGCGTATGCGCGATCAGTTGACCGGTTCGCGGCATGATTTGCATCAGCCCCACAGCGCCTGCGTAAGAGACGATGTGCTTTTGATAGGCGCTTTCGACTCGCATCACGGCGAGCAATAGGTTGGGATCGAGCCCATAGCGCTTCGCGGCGGGCACGACGAGCCATTCGTACGCCCGCGGCAGCGTCTCGATGAACTGCGGACCGGCAAAGCCCCCAGCGGTGCCCATGTCGCCGAGCGTGGCCGCCACCAAGGAAAGCGTCGCCCGATCGTCATCGGAAAGGCCGGCGCGCGCGGCTCGCACATCGCTCGCGATCGCTTCTTGCAATCGGCCGTCAGCCCGTGCCACGCAGTCGAGCCCAGCTCGTGCGACGGGCTTTCCGAGCGCTTCGCGCCAGCTCAGGTAGGCTTCGAACAACTCTGCGGTCGCCGCATCTCGCTCGCCCAATCGAAGAAGGTCGACGGCGCGCGCAACCCATGGGTAGCTGTTCAGGTGACGCTCGCCGATCGGCCGGAGCTGTTTGGCAAGCGCGCGGCTGGATGTTCGTGGGGGTCGCGGCAGGGCGAGATCCTGCGGATGCGACGGCCGCTCTTCTGCCGCGCTCGGAGCGCCGTCCTCGACGCGCAGCAGGCCGTTTCTGGCCCAAAGCGCGTAGTATTCGTCCCCGGCAAGCGCAGCTTCGGCATTCGCCCTCGCGAAAAAGAGGGCCGCCTGTGCCGGCCGCTGCGCACGTTCGTGGGCTCGGGCCAGATGGTAGATCGCGGCAGTTCGGTTGCGGGCGCCAGGGCGCTTCGCGATCTCATTCAGAAGGCCGATGATCAGTCCTTCGCCGCCGGTTCCGGCCGCGGCCATCGCCGCCTGGAAGAGAAGCGCAGACGGCGCCGCAGCTCGTTTGCGCAGAGAGATGAGGAGGTCGTCGACCTGCTCTTGAAGCCCCGCTGCCGAACCGACCCGAACCATGTCGACGAGTCGGTTGGTCGGAATCGACGCGTTGGAGCGACCAGCCCGCAAGCTGTTCAGCTGTAGACGTGCGTGCGCTGGGTCGCGGGCGCTTACGGTCTCAGCCATGTCGTTCGCGCGATTCTCGATGTGTTGGGCCTGCGCGACATCTTCGATCTCGAAGAGTTGTGCCGTTCGCAAATACGACTCTGCCGCCTCCCAGCGTCCTTCGTCTCGCGCAAGCCGACCCGCTAGGTAGTAAACCTCAGCGTGCAGCGTTCCCGAAAGAGGGCTATCGAGCAGCTCTCCGATCGTCGCCTTGGCTTCGCCGAGCGGCCCGGAGCGCACGAGCAGACGCGCCCGCCGTACTTGCTCCTCGTCGGTCATCGAGGGCGCGTCGTGGCCTCGCGCCTCTAGACGCGCGAGCTCGGACTCGGCCCAGGCCGCGGTGCGGGTTCCCGGGTGGTCGACGCGAACCCTGTGCATCACCTGCATCGCCTCCGGATAGCGCGATCGGCGCAGGAGGCTCTGCGCGTGCTCGAAGAGAAGCTCGGTCGCGTGGGGCACCGAGGGGTATGCCAGCAAGAGGTCGTTCAGGGCTTGGTCCGCGCCCGGGTCATTGGAGCGAAGAAGGGCCAGGACCCTGCCGAATTCGGCTTCGACGCGAACGGATTCATAGGGGCTGCCCAGGACGTCCGCGAAGAATTCCGCGGCCTTTTCGGGTCGATTCCGAAGAAGCTCGAGCCGTGCGATCTGGAGCGCGATGCGGTCGCCGATTCGCGGGAGCCCCCGATGGGCCAGATCGAGCTGCAGGCGAGCCTCTTCGTAGTTCGCCGCCAGGATTTGCTCGCCAGCTTCTCGATAGGCCTCGATGGCTCGTGTCTTGAGCGGCTGAGTCTCGGAGATCGCAAACGCGCTGAAGAACGGACCGCACATGGGACCGCGCCATGGCCTCCAGTCAATCGGCGCGCTGCTCGCGTTGGGCGCGTCCGCGATGCACATCGGCACATCGGGCGATGCATGCGTCCGCACCGGAAGCGATGTGAAGATCAGCGCCATGAGGGCCGCTGCTATGGGGACACGAAGGGCCACGCTCCCCATAATATTACAAATTTGTGACTTTGAGCGCAAAGATCGCGTTACAGGCACGCCACCTAGCGAGCAAACGGTCCGAGAGCGCTTCATTGGTGCTAAGGTTCGTCTGCTCCCTGCTCGTTCGCTATCTCGACTTCGCTCGCAGTCGCGTCGCTCGGCTCGTCTTCCACCTCGGGTCGCAGAACCGTCGTGACACCGATTCCAACGAGCAGCGCGAAGCCGATCAAGAGCAACGCAGTGCGACGCTTTGCAGTCTCATATCCTTCGTCGCCGGTGCGCATCTGCTCAACCTTCGAGCTCGTTCATCGCCGTGAGGACCGCAGCCACGGCGCCGTCGATTGGCACATCCTGCGACTCAATCTCCGTGCGCTTCTTGAGCTCGACGGTGCCCTGTTTGAGACCGCGGGAGCCGACCGTGACTCTGAGAGGAATTCCTAGCAAATCCGCATCCTTGAACTTTACCCCGGGCCGCTCGGCCCGGTCATCGAGGAGGACGTCGACGCCATTTGCACGAAGTGCGTCGTAGATCTCGGTGGCCGCGGTCAGAGGCGCCGCGTCTTTGCCGATCGGCGTGATGATCACTCGATAGGGCGCGACGTTGATCGGCCAGCGAATTCCGTGATCGTCGTGATGCTGCTCCATGATGGCGGCAATCAGTCGACTCACGCCGATCCCGTAGCAGCCCATGACGACGGATTGGCTGCTCCCTTCTTCGTCGAGGAAGGCCGCTTGCATCTTGTCACTATAGTGGGTGCCGAGGACGAAGATGTGACCGCCTTCGATGCCGCGGTACAGTTCGAGCGTGCCGTCGCAATTGGGGCAGGGGTCGCCCGAGGCGGCCTGCCGGATGGACACGACATCCGCTTCGAAGTCGCGGCCGTGGTTGACGTTCCTGTAGTGGTAGGGGGTATCGCTGGCGCCTGCGATTGCGTTTGGTACGGCAACGGCGTCGGGGTCCGCAATGATACGGCCGGCGTATCCGACGGGACCCACAAATCCGATCTCGGTTCCCGTTGCTTCCTTCACGGCTGCGTCCGAAGCAAGAAGGACTTCTTCGACACCCAGGTGTCGCGCCAAGACGAGCTCGTTGACTTCGTGATCACCGCGAACGACCGCCAGGCACAGTCCCTCGCCTGCGAGATAGAGCAGTGACTTGAGCGTATGAGCCGCGGTCGTTTCACCGCCAAAGAAGCTCACAACCTCGTCGATCGACCGGGTGTCGGGTGTTTTGACCTTCTCGAGCGGCTGCATTTCGGCCGTGCCGCTCGCCGCGGGCGCTGCGGGCCCGGCTTGCGCGACCTCTGCGTTGGCCGCGTAGTCGCAGGCGCCGCAGGCAACAATCCAGTCCTCGCCCGTCTGCGCCAGGATCTGAAATTCCGCGCTCTGCTTGCCGCCGATCGCGCCGCTATCCGCCTCGACGACACGGTACTCGAGCCCAAGCCGCTTGAAGATGCGGTGATAGGTATCGCGCATCTTCTCGTAGCTTCGGAGCGCCGCTTCTTCGGAGACGTCGAAGGAGTATGCGTCCTTCATGATGAACTCGCGGCAACGGAGCAGCCCTGCGCGAGGTCGTGGCTCGTCGCGATACTTGAGTTGGATCTGGTACAGGTTCAGCGGCAGCTGTCGATAGCTCTTCACCTCGCGACGCGCGAGGTCGGTGATGATCTCTTCGTGGGTCGGAGCTAGATGATATTCGCCGCCCTTGCGATCCTTCACGCGTAGAAGAGTGGGGCCGTATAGGTCCCAGCGCCCGGTTTCCTTGAAGTACTCCGCCGGCACGAATGTCGGCATGAGCAACTCCTGGGCTCCGGCCGCATCCATCTCTTCGCGGATGATTTGCTCGATCTTGTGCAGAACGCGCGTCCCTAGAGGGAGCAGCTCGTAGATCCCGGCGCCAACCATCCTTGCGTACCCGCCCCGAAGCATGAGCACGTGCGACGGCATGGTCGCGTCCTTGGGGACTTCCTTGAGCGTCGGAATGAAGGCGCGCGAGTATCGCATCGCGCCGTCCTAGCAGGCAGGGAGGAGGGTTTCCACCGGGGTCCTACGACCCCGGTGTCGCCCGTTGGTAATCAGGTTCCGATGACGAAGCTGCAGCTCGTCGTGCCGGAGCCACCGATGTTCAAGGTTTGGACGTTCTTGGCACCTTCGACTTGGTAGTCGCCGGCTTCGCCTTTGACCTGCTTGACCGAGTCGAGCACCTGGCGGACTCCCGTCGCGCCGACGGGGTGGCCCGCGCCGATGAGACCGCCGCTCGGGTTGATCGGGGTCTTGCCGCCGAGGGCGATGTCTCCGGCTTCGATCGCCTTCCAGCTTTCGCCCGGCGCCGTGAGGCCGAAGTGGTCGATCGCCATGTATTCGGAGGTGGTGAAGCAGTCGTGGGTTTCGATCGAGTCGATGCCGCTCACGTCGGCGATGCCGGCGCGCTTCATGGCGCTGGTGACCGTGGTCCTCACGTGCGGCAGAACGTACTCCGCGCCCTTGCTTTCCGCGACCTTGTCCTCGAAGCGCATCCGAGAGGTGTTGTGGCCCCAGCCTTTGATGCGAGGAATCGACTCGAGCGGTACCCCCACGCGGTCGGCCCACTTCTTGGCGTAGGCCGGTGATGCAAGGAGCACGGCAGCGGCGCCGTCGGTCACCTGCGAGCAATCCGAGATGTGGATCCGTCCGCCGATGCTCCCGTTGAACTCGTCACGGCTCATCGCGTGCTCGTAGTTCATGTACCATGTGCGGGTCTGCGCGTTCGGGTTGAGCTTGCCGTTCGCGTAGTTGATCGTGCTGATCTCCGCGAGGTGCTCGTCCTTGAGCCCGTAGCGCTTGTCGTACTCGTCGCCGAGCTTCCCGAAGAGCTTTGGGAACGGGAATTCGATCCCCTTCGCTTCGAGCTCGTACCAGGCCGCCGTGCCGAGGAAGTCGCCGCCTTCTCCGGCACCGACCGTCTTCATCTGTTCGACGCCGACCACGCAGGCCAAGTCGTAGCGATGCGCTTCGATCTCTGCCGAGGCGGCGAGGATCGCAATGCTGCCCGATGCGCAGGCCGCTTCGTGCCGCGCGGTTGGAAGGCCGCTGAACGCCGGGTCGATCTCCAAAAAGAAGGCGCCGAGGTGCCCCTGCTTGCTGTAGAGCTCTGCCGCGAAGTTGCCGGTGTGAGCGACTTCGATGTCGCCCGGCTCGATCTTCGTTTCCTCGAGCGCGCCGATTACCGCCTCGCGCATCATCGCGACGAAGTGCTTCTTTTCTTTGCTCCAGTTGCGAGCAAAGTCGGTCTGGTAACCGCCGAGAACGTAGACTTCTGGAACCTGTGCCATTTCTTTCACCAAAACCTTTCGCTCACGCAGCGACGAAGAACTTGCCCACGTTGACCTGTGGGTCATCAAAGAAAGTCGTGCCCGCTTGAGCGTTTGCAAGTGCAGGCGGCACCGGAAGGCCAGCCTTTTCGATCATCTGAATCGTGGGCCGTAGGCCAATCGTGTCGACCAAGACGCTCGGGGGTGCCCAGTTGAAGCCGTACCCCATGATGCGGTCGATGCCGGAGATGTCGTCGGTGACCTCTCCGACCCGGTGAAACGAGTAACTGATGTACCC
>JABDJF010000218.1 GCA_013002645.1 Myxococcales bacterium | reverse complement strand
GACCTGCTCCCGCTCTTCCAAACACAAACGCGCTCCAAGCATTCTGATGCACCTTCCGCTAAGGGTCCGACTTGTATACAAAACCCAATGGGCGTTGCATTGACCCCCTGAGCGCAACCGCTCCCCCCTCAGAACACGCCTGGTTCCGGATACTTGCCTGCCACACCGCGAAAACCCGATTGGTCGGTTTGCCCGCGACCTTTCCAAGCGCACGCTCCACCGGAGTTGGCGTCGGAATTGCGCTGCGCGGCCCTGTCGCAATGTCTCAAGGCTGCGTTTTCGCGGCGGGTCTCCGAAGTGGTCGAAATCACACCTGTTCTGAGGCGGGAGCGTGTCCCCGTTTTCAGTGCTCTGTTTGCTGCCGCATCAGCTCGGCCTGATGGTGGCTTCTGAGTGAGGTGAAAAGGGCTTGGAGATCGCCCTGTATGACCTGGTCGAGGTTGTGAAGCGTTAGTTGAATGCGGTGGTCGGTGATCCGGTTTTGCGGATAGTTGTAGGTTCGGATCTTTTCCGAGCGTTCCCCCGAGCCGACCATGCTTCGACGTTCGGAGCTGATCGCGCTCGCCTGCGCTTCGCGCTCGATCTCGAGGAGCTTGGCCGACAGGATGTGCAGCGCCTTGGCCTTGTTCTGATGCTGTGACCGCTGCTGCTCGGATCGCACCATGATGCCGCTCGGGATGTGCTTGATCTGCACGGCGGAAAGCGTCCGATTCACGTGCTGGCCGCCGGGACCGCCCGCAGCCGTTGCGCTGATTTCCAGGTCTTTCGGGTCGATCTTGACTTCATCGACATCATCGACCTCGGGGAGTACCGCCACCGTCGCCGTCGATGTGTGGATGCGCCCTTGCGACTCCGTCGCCGGAATTCGCTGAACACGGTGGACGCCTCCTTCGAATCGAAGTCGGGAGTAGACATTGTCCCCGGAGACGGTGGCGATGACTTCCTTGAGGCCGCCGGCGGAAGCTTCACTCATGGACATGACTTCGACCTTCCAGCCCTGCGTTTCGGCGTATCGCGAATACATGCGGAACAGGTCCGCGGCGAAGAGAGCCGCTTCTTCGCCCCCGGTGCCGCTCCGGATTTCGAGGATGGTGTCGCGCTGGTCGTTTGGATCTCTCGGCAGGAGCAGCAAGTTGATCGCCGCTTCGAGCTGTCCGCGTTCCCCCTCGAGCCCGGGGATCTCTTCGGCCGCGAGCTCGCGAAGATCGGGGTCGGAAAGCGCTTCTTTGTGCCCCGCAAGGTCCTCGGCGACTTGACGGTAGCGCCGGTACGACTCGACGACTTCCTGGAGCTCCGCCCGCTCCTTGGTGAGACCGGTATACCGCTTCGCGTCGGACACTACGTTTGGCTGACAGAGAAGCTCTTCGATCTCTCTGTAGCGAGCCGTCAGCGACTCCAGCTTGTCTGTAGGAAGCATGTTTAGATCGCGCGGGAGGCGCCCAAGGAGCCTTCCCCGCTCAATACTTCCCTGAAGCGGGCGAAACTCGCAAAGACAATCGGCTCCTCATCGTGCGGCGCCGCTTCTTGGATTCGGTCGCGCCAGGCAGCGGTTTCCATCGCGGCAATCGCAATTTCAACCTGATCGTCGTCCGGTTGCCGGGTGGTGATCTTCTGAAACAGAAAGCCAGGATAGAGCACCAGTCGACGCCACCCGGTCGTGCAAAACCGCGCGCTGAGCCGCTGGAACTCATAGGAGATCGCAGCGATGATGGGCAGAAGCGCGATGCGGATGAGAAGCAGCGCGACCTGACCGGGCCAGCCTTCGATGTCTGGCATGAGAAGCGGCGCAGCAAGCGAGCCAAGGATGATCGACACGACGATCACGACCACGAGGAATGTCGTACCGCAGCGCGGGTGCAGCGTGGTTTGCGCCTGCACGTTCTCGACGGTCAACGGCAGATTCTTCTCGTACGCATGAATGGTCTTGTGTTCCGCCCCGTGATACTGAAACAGACGCCGCACGTCGGGAATTCGACTGATCGCGAATAGATAACCGATGAAGATCAGAAGTTTGAACCCGCCGATCAGAACGTGAAACGCCGTGTCGGTGAGGCCCAGCTCCCAGCCCGCCCCCTTGGCGGTCAGGCTCGCGAGAAACTGGGGCAGCGCCACGAATAGCCCGAGCGCGAGCACAGTCGAAATAATCACTGCCAGCCGCCCCGAGCCCTCGTCTTGCGCGAGCTCTTCCTCGGTCATCTGCTGCTCCGCCGAGAACTGAAGGGCCGAAAACCCCATCGTCATCGACTCGACGAGCATCGCCACCCCCCGAAAGCCTGGGAGCTTCCACAGTTTCTTGGACCAAGTGGATCGGTAGGGCCCTTCGCGGAGCACGATCGTTCCGTCGGGCCGGCGTACGGCAACCGTCAGACACGCCGGAGCTCGCATCATCACGCCTTCGATGACCGCTTGCCCACCGATGTAAGGCTGGGCCATCGTGGCCAGTATGGCGCCCTTGCGGGGCAAGACCGCCTAGTTGTCGGCGGGCGCTTCGGGCGCCGCCTCGTCCTTGCTCTTACCGGCTTTCGCGTACTTCTTGCGGAAGCGCTCGACGCGACCTGCTGTGTCCACCAGCTTCTGCTTGCCCGTGTAGAACGGGTGGCATTGCGAGCAGATGTCCACCTGATCGATGCTCATGGTCGAGCGCATCTCGAACGAAGCGCCGCAAGCGCAATGCACGGTGAGCGTGTTGTATTCAGGATGGATGTCGGGTTTCATGACTGTCGTGCTCCGTCGCTAAGCGAGGCCGCCCTATGTAGCCCAGCTGACCTCCGACGGCAAATCATCGGGCCGAAAGGCTTCAAACGCAAGGTTAGTCGGCGAATAGCTTCATCATATCAGTCGCTTAGCTGCTTCTTGCTGCCGGCGGCGACGGGTTCTGTATCCGCGACGCTTTCTCCTTCGACCGCCTCGACCCGGAAGCGTGATCCCGGCGGGTCGACGATCTCCCGAAAGACGTAGTGGATCTCGCCTTGGTCGGTCACGCGCATCGAAACGCGCACCTCATCCACGAGTGCGTCGAGAAGCGCTTCGGCCTCCGAGCCCATGATGTTGAGGCCGTTGGACACGTCGATGACGCGCAAGGTGCCGCCGTGTTTCTTCGCCAGAGCAAAGAGGCGCTGTTCCGAAATCCTGCTCGCAAGTCGTTTCGCGCGCTGGCTGAAGCGACGGCTTTCCCAAAGGCTCAAGCCGCCGGTCGCCACACCTCCGCCGGCAATCACCGCAGCAACGACGAGACCTGCGCCGGTACCGGTCGCCGCGGCGACGATTCCGCCCACGAGGAGCCCGGCACCCAAGGCTGCCACTCCGGCTATGTAGAAGCCGATGGACCATCCCCGCGCGATTCGGGCTTTGGCATGGATGCTTTGTGACCGTCGGCTCATCTCGCTCATAGCTCTAGCGCCGACCACCCCCAAGTTTCAAGCCTCCAGTCTTCTCGCGCCTAGCGGGAAGCCTTTACCCAAGTTAAGTTGCGCTGGTGACGATCCAATCGAAGGCAAGCGCGCCCCTGATTCTCGCGACGTCGCTCGTGGCTGCTACGATCGTCGCGTCCGCCTGCGCGCGCATCGCGCCCCCATCGAACACGACGGTCGAAAAGACGTCCGCACCGCCAAGGCCTGCATCCCAGGCCAGCCTGGCTCCGAAGCTCGTAGTGTTGATCGTAGTCGATCAGCTCGGTTCCTGGGTCCTCGAAGAGCAACTGCTACTGCTGCCAAGCGACAGTGTGATTCGCCGCGCTCATGAAGATGGCGCTTCGCTGATTGCGGAGCTCCCCTATGCGTCGACCCAGACGGCCCCTGGACACGCGTCGCTCACGACCGGGGTCTTGCCGGCCGCCCACGGGATCGTCGCAAACGCCGTCTACGACCCCGAGCTCGGGTCGCGTCGTACGGTCGACGACAGAAAACACGCGGTGCTCGGAAACCCGAACCGGTACGTGAGCCCTACCCAACTTCGCGTGGAAACCGTTGCGGACATCCTGCACCGCGAAAGAAATGGCAAAGCACAGATCGTCGGCATCTCGATCAAGGGGCGTTCGGCAGCGCTGTCGGTCGGCAAGTCGCCCAACATCGCGGTCTTCTACGACGCGGTCGCCCGGGGGATGACGACGTCGGCCTATTACGCACCGAAGAAAACGCTTCCGGAGTGGCTTCGCGATTTCAACAAAGCAAACCCGGTGGAGCCTCTGCTGCAAGCATGGGAGCCGGTTGATCCGACGCGGCTCGAGTCGCGGCTCGGCCCCGACGCTTCGGCGGGCGAAATGTACCCAAGCTTCCCCCACGATCCACGGGAGGCGCCCGACCCCTGGTACGCCTTTGCCGGAACCCCCGACTCGAGTGAGTACCTGATGGCGGCTGCTTACGCGGTGGTCAAGGCCAATCAAATGGGCATCGACGATGTGCCGGATTTCCTGGCGCTCGGAATCTCGGGCACCGATATCGTCGGACACATTTGGGGTCCGCAGTCCTGGGAGTACGCCGACAACCTGCAGCGGATCGACCGCGCGTTGACGCGTTTCGCGAGGCTTCTGGAAGCACGAGGTCCGGTCGCTTTCGTCCTCACCGCCGACCACGGAGTCGCCGAGCTGCCGGAGCGTGCGAACGCCGAAGGCAGGCCAGGCGGACGCCTTCGCGGAAGCGCGCTCGTAGAAATGGCCGAGAGGACCGCCGACTCAGCCTTGGGCGAAGGCGACTGGGTCGCCGGTTATGTTGCGCCTTTGTTCACCTACGCGGCTGACGGCAAAGCGCGACATGACGAGCTCACCAAAGTGCTGCGCAAGGCCATGCCTCAAATCGAAGGGGTCCAAGCTGTCTACGACGCGCGAAACGCCGCCGAGCTGCGAACGAGCGGGAAGAACACCGAGCGACTCGTCGGCGCGACTCTTCCGGACGACGCACCGGGCGACCTCTACCTCGTCACGGAACCTGGCTGGTTCGACGCGCTTTCTGAGCTCGGGGGCACGAACCATGGGACCCCTTGGGACTACGATCGCCGCGTACCCGTCCTGATGTGGGGCACCGCCATCGAACGCCGCACGACCGAAGAAACACATGACGCGCTGCGAGTGGCGACGACGCTGGCTGCGCTGTTGAACATCCCCGCCCCGCCCGACGCCCCAAGTGAACCGCTCCCAGGT
>JABDJF010000199.1 GCA_013002645.1 Myxococcales bacterium | reverse complement strand
CATCAAAACCGTCGACCCGAGCAACGCGTTCGCAACGACGAACCTCGTCGAGGAGGATACGACGGACGTCCCCGATCTCTGGGGTCGGCTGTCGGTCGAGCTGACTATTGATGCGGGCCTGGTCGATCAGTTGCTGCAGGTCGGCTTTGCCGCGACGGCCGCGAACTTTGAGGCGTCGGGAGTCTTCTACGACAACGTCCTGGTGACCAAATCGCTGGGGGAGTAGCGGCGGCAGCTAGCGACTGAGCCATCCCATCTTGCGTACGATCCAGAGCGGAATCGTGGCCGATAGGAGCATGAGCAGCCATGCGAGGCCGTAGGAGTACCGCTCGTCGAGCTCGGGCATGTACTCGAAGTTCATGCCCCAGACGGCAGCGAGCAAGGTCGGAGGCATGAATACCGTGGCGACGATCGAGAACCACCGTGCGCTGGCATTTTGACGCAGCCCGATGAACCCGATCGTCGAATCCATCAATCGGCTCAGCTGCTCGTCCACCGAACCGGCAAAGTCGCTCAGGCTGGTGACATCGCCTGCCGCGAGCTCGATGTCTTCTCGGACTTCGTCGCCAACCGAAAATACAGGGTGTTTCCTAAGAACCTCGACGACGCGCGAAATAAGACCGTGCCGGTACCGAAGCGACACCATTTGTGCCTGGAGGCGCCCGAGATCCGAAAGGAGGTTCTCGAGGTCGACTTCCGCTCTCTTGCTCCGGGTGGTGCTGAAGAGCGTGCGCGCGCCCCGATGAACCTCAACCTCGGCGGCGTCGAGCGCCCTCGATCTGATGTCCATCGCTTCTGACAGAATCTGAAGCATGAGCTGTACTTGAGGGTCCGCGTTTGCCTGCATACCGACGGCCGAGCGTGCTGCAGCGTCGATCGCCGGCAGCGGTCCACTGCGAAGCGTGATGAGCTTGTCGGCGTTCATCACGACGACACTCATCGCGTACGCCTCGTCTCCGCTGCCATCGACGCGATCCGCTTGCATCACGATCGTGAGCTGCTCCCCCTCGACTTCGACATGGCCGTACAACTCGGATTCAAAGCCCGACTCGTCCAGCTCCAAATTGAATCCGAGCTGCGCAGCGAGGCTGTCCATCTCTTCCCTCGTGGGCTCGACCACGTCGATCCAGATAGCTCGCGTGGGGATCTCGCTCGGCGCAGGGATGACGAGCGACGCCATTCGTCCTTCGTCGACGACGTATGCTGTGATCTTCATGCCCGGAGCATAGCCGCAGTCTGTGCCATGGTGAATGGGACGGAGCTGACCAACGAGCTGCTCCTGGTCGCCCCGGCCTGGCGGACGCCGCGCGATCCCAGGCGGACTGACGCGCGTTAGTCGGGTCGCAGGATGCCGTCTTCGATGGCGGCTCGACGCCAGCGCGCGCCCTCCTCGTCGCCTTGAACGCCCGCGCTCTCTCCTGATGCGTAGCAGATCTCGTAGCGCTGGTACTGCCCGCGATCTCCCGTCTCGGGATCCCTTGGCGTCGTTGGGTTGCGTTCGCAGTACTCGACCCGGTCGCGCAGGCCGACCAACTGACGGCACGCCATGATCGAGTCGATGCATGCAAAGACGAGCATCGCAATCGGCGCGAGGGGCCCGCCGGTGTCCGCCGAAATCCGGCTGACGAGGCGCGCACCCTGCCCGTCGTTGGAAACCAGGTAGCTGCTCACCAGCCGGGCGGGCGACCCGACGAAGCGGCCGCCACCCAGCCACCAGGCGAGGGAGCGTCCGGCATCGATGTGGCGGAGATAGCCGACGGCCGTGGCGTCACCCAAGCTCGGCTCGGGGACCCACGAGACGAGGTGCCAAGCGGAAGTCTTTCCGCCGTTGTCGAGCCGGTCGACGCTGCACCATCCTGCGCCGCGCCCGAGTTGCGCGATCCAAGGCCAGACGCGCTCGGGAGGCGCGTGAATCGTGATGGCCCGCGTCATCGCCACTCGCACGCGAGGCCCCCCTCGAAGATACTCGTCGCCGGGCATCGCCCGTGCACGCTCTTCGGGCGTTGATCCCCATCGCATTCCCCAACGCAGGAGCGCGACTCCGAGGAGAGCGAGCGCGGCGAATGCTGCGAACCAACTCATGATAGAGACCTCTCCCTCCGTCCTTGCATTCGAGGCCTTCGGACTCTAGCGACACCGGCGGATTGTCGCAATTCACAGGTCACTGACGTGCCGTCGAGGGGTCACTTGCTTCGACGAACGTGGACGTGGTGCCGGGTGCCAGTCGTTTGAGGACCCAATCGAGCCGAGGCGTTTGCTTATCCGGCAAGTTCTCGATATTGAGCTCAGGGCCGCGTCGAGATCACAAATCCTTGGCCGCGCGTAACGGGTAACGCATGAAGACCGACATCGAGTATGCCAGCATCGCGGAGGCGGGTACCGTCACGTTTCTGTTTCATCGCCAGTGGCTTCACCTGGTGGCGCTCCTGCTCCTCGTGCCACTTTGCTGGGCGTTCGCAGCGCCAGCGCTGGGGGACGGAGAATGGCTAGGCGTCTCCGACGAGGGATGGTTCTGGGCTTCGGTCGTTGCCGCGATCGTTCATCAAGTGATGGTCGCGTTCATCTTTCGCGCCCAGCTCGGCTGGTCGATCCTCACGCGCGCGTTCGGCAAGGCCGATATGATCGTCTGGGGCATCCTGTTCATGCCCCTGCTGTTGGCCCGCCCGATCTTGATTCTGGGAGTGGCCATGGCGGACACGGGGAGCGCCGAGCTGCCTCGTTGGTTCGAGCTTGCGGCCGCGACCGCGCTCCTGGTTCCTGCCGCGTACGCGGGGTACTCCGTCGGGCGTTACTTCGGCCTCGACCGCGCACTGGGTGGCGACCACTTCCGCCAGCGGTACCGAGAGATGCCGATGGTGCGCGAGGGCGCTTTCGCCTGGACGTCGAACGCCATGTATGGGCTCGTCTTCCTAGGTTTGTGGTCGATCGCCCTCTTCACCGGCTCGCTGGCTGCGCTTGCAGCAGCACTGTTTCAGCACGCCTACATCTGGGTGCACTACTACTGCACCGAGGCCCCGGACATGGACCTCATCTACGGTGACTAGGCGCTGGCCGGCGACCCGCGCCTAGTACGGGTAGCCATAGAACCCACCGCGGTCGATCGGCGGGGTGTAGAAGACGTCGTCGTAGTAATTGCCGCCGGTATAACCGTAGCCGACGTACGTCTCGCCGTAGTAGGCGCCGCAGCTCGCTGCAGCGAGGCAGGCGAGTGCAAGAGCCAAGAGCAAGGCCCGCTCGATGGCATTCTTCATGGCTGCTCCTTTGCGTCGATGGACGGTGCCCACTTCTGAAGTGCCACGGGTGCGCCCGAGGGATCGAGGACTACCGCAAGTGTGCCATTGCGAACCTCTGGCCGAGGCCGGATGACGATTTTTCCGCCGAGGGCAACCGCGCGTTCCGCAAGGGCCTCCGGGTCCTCCACTCGAACATACGGAATCCAGATGGAGCGTACGTCGTCGAACGGGTTTTGAAGCACGGCGCCGCGAGGCTCGCCCGAGCTCCAAAGCACGTTGTAGTCACGCCCCGAGTCGCGGGCGACGGTTTTGACTTGGTACCCGAACGCCTCTTCGTAGAAGGAGAGCGCGCGTTTCGGATTGATCGCGAGCAGCTCGTGCCAGAGCC
>JABDJF010000191.1 GCA_013002645.1 Myxococcales bacterium | reverse complement strand
GAGGAGGACTGAGCGTACGGGTCATCTCGCGGGGGGCGTATCGGACGGCGCTAGGATCTGGCTGGGTTGGGATTTGTGCTAGCGTTCCGCGGCTTCGATGCGCGTACTTACGCTCAACGTCAACGGTCTCCGCGCTTCTGTGCGCAAGGGGCTCTACCCATGGCTCGAGGGCCAAGACGCGGACTTCGTTTGTCTGCAAGAGATCAAAGCTCGACCCGAGCAACTCTCCGAGGCGGGGCTCGCTCCGCGCGGCTATCTCGGTTTCCACGAACCGGGCGAACGCAAAGGGCACTTCGGTGTGGCGCTCTTCGCGCGTTCAGAGCCGGACGAGCTGGTCCGCGGCTTTGGCTCGGCGGAGTTTGATCCAGAGGGACGCTACATCGAGGCGCGATTTGGCGATGTCAGCATCGCATCGGTGTACGTGCCGGCTGGGACGAGTGGGCACGTTCGGCTGGCGGCCAAGTTCCGTTTCATGGAGGAGTTCTCGGCGCACCTCGCTAGCCTCGTGGCGAGCGGCCGTCATTGCATCCTTTGCGGCGACTGGAACATCGCGCACAAAGAAATCGACCTGAAGAACTTCAGAGCCAACCAGAAGAACTCCGGCTTTCTTCCGGAAGAGCGCGCCTGGCTCGATCAGGTCTTTGGACCTATCGGCTTCGTCGACGCGTTTCGACGAGTCAACACCGAGCCCGGTCAGTACAGCTGGTGGTCGCAGCGGCACCCGACTACACGGGAGCGCAATGTCGGCTGGCGCCTCGACTACCAGGTCGTCACTCCGGGGATTGGCGACTGTGTCGTCGGCGCATCGATCCCCCGCGAACCGCGCTTTTCGGACCATGCGCCGGTTATCGTCGACTACGGGTAGCAAAAACGGCTACAACGCTGGGTCATGAGATTCTTCGTTTTGATTGCGCTGGTGTTGGCGCAGCCGCAGCCGGCCGCTGCCTACGACAACGCGGATTTCATTGCGCCCGAAAACGAAGCCCTAGTCGTGTTCATTCAGAACCTCTATGAAGATCGCGCCGAGCGCTTCATCGTCTTCGACGCGGACAAGCAATGCGTCGCCGAAGTCGGCGGTCGCCAGGCCGAGGCCGTCCCGATGAAGCCGGGGAAGTACACTTTCTTCATCGCTAGTTTCAAGAACCAACGTATCGACATCGAGATCGCCGCCGGCCGCACGTACTTCATCCGGCTCAATTCAATCGCGAAAGTTTCCAACCGGGCCACCGAAGTGACCCTGGTTCAGCGCCGCACGGAATCCTTCAAGCTGGTGAAGACGTGGCTCCAAGGTGCGCGCGTCACCCACGGGCGTGACGACCCGTGCCGGGGTAAACCGCTCAAAGAGCGGCAGAATCGAATCATCCGGCGCATCAACGACGCCAACTCCGCGTGGAAAAGAGGCGACGAGATCTACCGCTACCGCTACAGGCTGCTCGAAGACGACGGCCTCACCGCTGCGGAGGTGGGCTGGCTCTGAGGAGGCCGTCAAGGCATGGCTCGCACCTACCGACTTTCCAAGTCTCGATTCACTGCCGGACTGCAATGCCACCGGCAACTCTGGTGGAAAGTGCACGAGCCGCGCGCGGCCGAGCTTCGCCCCGACGCCGCCCTGCAAGCTATCTTCGACATGGGCAATCGTGTCGGCGAGCGTGCGCGCCAGGAATTCCCGAACGCGGTGCTCATCGATTTCGACTATCGCCGCCCGCTCGCCTCCGTCAAACCCACCCGGCAAGCCATCGACGCCGGCGCCTCGGTCGTCCTCGAGGCGTCGTTTTTTGAAGACGACATTTTCGTCGCCGTCGACTCGCTCTCGAGAGAAGCCGACGGCTGGGTGGTCACCGAGGTCAAAGCCGCAACTCGAGTCAAGCCGCAGCACATTCCCGATGCTGCCGTTCAGGCCCACGTCGTCGAGAAGGCCGGCCTCCCCGTCGTCCGAGTCGAGCTCATGCACCTCAACCGTGAGCACCGGCATCCGAACCGGGGCCCGCTCTTCACCCGGGCCGACATCAGCGCCGAAGTCGCCGCTTTCCGTGGCGACATTGCCGGCGAAGCGAGCGCGCAAATTCAGATGCTTGCCGGCGAGATTCCGTACGTCGAGCCCGGCCCCCACTGCAACTCGCCGTACGCGTGCCCGTTTCTCGACCGGTGCGTGGAGCCTTCGCCCGAACACCTCATCGAAGAGCTCAATGGAATCAGAGCCAACAAGCTCGACGAGCTCCGCGAGGCCGGCATCGAGACGATCGATCAAATTCCAAGCGACTTCCCGCTCGAGCCGCTCTGGGCGCGCCACCGTGCGGCCGTCCTTCGAGAGCAGCTCATCGTCGAGCCCGGCCTTGGCGAGGTGCTCGCAGGCTTTCGCTACCCCATCGCCATGCTCGATTTCGAAACCGTCGGCCCCGCCTTGCCGCGGTGGTACGGCTGCAGCCCCTTCGGCGCGGTTCCCGCGCAGTTCAGCGTCCACACGATTCACGAGGACGGCGAGGTTTCCCATAGCGCGTACCTTGCAGACGGTCCGGGCGATCCGCGCCCGGGCGTCGCGGAAGCGCTGGTCCAGGCCTTGGCCGGCGCCGAAACCATCCTCGCCTGGCACGCGAGCGTCGAGAAGCGCTGCTTGAGCGAGCTCGCGAATGCATGCCCCGAGCATGCGCCGGCCTTGCTCGAAGCGCGCGACAAGACAGACGACCTTCTCGTCGTCTTCAAAAATCACGTCTACCACCCCGATTTCCGCGGGAGCTTCAGCATCAAGAACGTCGTCCCCGCACTGCTCCCCGAAATGGCATACGACGACCTCGACGTATCCGACGGGCAAACCGCGTCCGCCTTGTTGGAACAGCTACTCTGCCGCCCGAAGGAGCTCACCGAGGAGCAAACCACCGCGCTCCGAACAAAACTCACCGCCTACTGCCAACACGACACCGCGGTCATGGTGGAGCTTCTAAAACTGGGGACACGCTCCGCCTCCACAAGCCCTTTGATATCAAGCACTTGAGGACCACACCGCGAAAACCGAAACCCGCGCCGCCGCGAGCTCGCTCCGTGGGCGGGCCTCCATCGACCGCCCCCCCAAACGAATCGGAGGATCGTCATTCAAACCATCGAACCATTCCATCTAGCCCTCGCCGGCATCCCCGCGCTGCTCGTGGTGTTCATTCTATGGAGGTGGTCCGCCGGCGCCCGTCACAGCCTGGCAGCACTGGCGCGCATGCTCATCCAGCTCCTTCTCATCGGCTACATACTCGTCTACATCTTCGAGGCCGACGTCTCGTGGATCGTCCTCGCCGTCATGACGGTCATGGTCATCGCCGCAAGCTGGATCGCACTTCGCACCGTCCCGCACCTCCGGCCCAAGCTTTACGGCTACGCGTTCCTTTCGATCCTCGTCGGCGGAGGCCTCACCGTCGTCTTGATTACGCAGGCGGTTTTGACACTCGACCCCTGGTATGAGCCGAGCTTCATGGTCCCGCTCGCCGGCATGATTTTCGCCGCCTCGATGAACTCCGTCAGCCTTGCCGCGGAGCGCGTGGTCGCCGAGCTCCGGCGCGGCGTCCTCTACGTCGACGCAAGGCGCATCGCCATGCAGGCCGGTCTCATCCCCATCGTAAACACATTGTTCGCCGTGGGCCTCGTCTCGCTGCCTGGGCTCATGACTGGCCAGATCCTCTCGGGCGTCTCCCCTCTGATCGCGGTTCGCTACCAGGTCATGGTCATGTGCATGGTATTCGGCGCGTCGGGGATGTCGGCGGCGCTCTTTCTCACACTGCTGAAAACCCGCGCGCTCGCCGGACAGCTAGCGCAACGCTGAACGCGTCCCTTCTTGCTTGCGTATACGAAACCACGTTCGGTAGTCTCGCCCCAACGTGTCGAACCCCAACCGATTCCGAAAAGCCGTGATGTGGCTGGGCGTCGTCTTTCTTCTCGTCGGCGGGTTTGGCTCGCTGTCGGCCGGTTCGGTCACCGCCACCAGCATCATGGCGCTCAGCCTGGCGAGCGCGCTCCTCCTCCTCGACCTGTCCGGTAAGCCCAAACCTCGATCCGCGAAGTCGTTCATCGGCTTCGGCCTCCTTGCCGTGGCAGTCGGCGCCGCGTTTGTCATGGTCTACGAACGCGTCTCCAGCTAGCGCCGATCGAGCTCGGGAGCCGGGCGCGCTGCCCGCCGCTCACGCCCGGAGCCGATACCCCGTCTTGAAAATCCAACGGACGAGCAGCAGGCACGCGGCCAAGAAGAGCAAAATCATCCCCGCGCTCAAGTTCACGCTCACATCGGCGACGCCGAAAAAGCTCCACCGAAACGCACTAATCAAATACACCACCGGATTGAGCAGCGTGACCTTCTGCCAGAACGGTGGAAGCATGTCGATGGAGTAGAAGCTCCCGCCTAGGAAGGTGAGCGGCGTGACAATCATCATTGGGACGACCTGCAGCTTCTCGAACCCGTCTGCCCAAATACCGAGGATGAAACCAAAGAGGCTGAACGTGACGGCCGTGAGGGCCAAGAACCCGACCATCCAAAACGGATGCACAATCTCGTAGTCGACGAAGAGCTGGGCCGTCATCAAGATCAGAAAACCAAGCACCATTGACTTCGTGGCCGCCGCGCCGACGTACCCAAGGAGGATCTCAACATAAGAAACCGGTGCCGACAGCAACTCGTAAATCGTTCCCGAAAACTTCGGCATGTAAATGCCGAACGAAGCGTTGGAGATGCTCTGGTTCAACAAAGACAGCATCGTCAACCCCGGCACGATGAAAGCGCCGTAGCTGACTCCGTCAATCTCCACCATCCGCGACCCAATCGCCGAGCCGAACACCACGAAATAAAGCGAAGTCGACAGCACCGGCGAGACCACGCTTTGCATCAGCGTCCGTCCCGTCCGTGACATCTCGAACAAATAGATGGCTCGAATCGAGTAGTAGCTCATTGACCCTCGTTCACGAGGCTCACGAAAATCTCCTCGAGTGAGCTCTCGCTCGACTGCAAGTCCTTGAAGTCGATCCCGTGCTCGTTGAGCCTTCGCAAGAGCCCGGCGATTCCGGTGTGCTCGTGCTGCGCATCAAAGGTGTAAATTAGCTCGTTCCCGTCCTCCGAAAGCTCGACAGGATGCCCAACGAGCTCTTCGGGAATCCGTGCCAGCGGGCTCTGCAAGTGCACCGTCAGCCGCTTCTTCCCGAGCTTGTGCATGAGCGTCTCCTTGTCCTCCACCAAAATGACCTCGCCCTTGCTGATCACCCCAATACGGTCGGCCATCTCCTCCGCTTCCTCGATGTAGTGCGTCGTCAAGATGATGGTCACACCGCTTTGACGTAGCCCCCGAACCATCTCCCACATGTCGCGCCGTAGCTCGACATCCACGCCCGCGGTCGGCTCATCGAGAAAAAGAATCGTCGGCTCGTGCGACAGTGCCTTGGCGATCATCACCCGCCGCTTCATCCCGCCCGATAACTCCATGATTTTCGAATCTTTCTTGTCCCAGAGCGAAAGCTGCCGCAGCAGCTTCTCGATTTTCTCCGGGTCTGGAGCCTTGCCGAACAGCCCTCGGCTGAAGCTCACCGTCGCCCACACCGTCTCGAACGCATCGGTCGAAATCTCCTGCGGTACCAGCCCGATCAGCGATCGGCTTGCGCGATACTCCGACACGACGTCATGGCCGTCGACCCGCACGACCCCGGAGCTTGGGTTCACGATCCCGCAAATGATACTGATCAGTGTCGTCTTCCCGGCGCCGTTCGGCCCCAGGAGCGCGAAGATTTCCCCGCGCCGAATTTCCAGGTCCACGTTGACGAGCGCTTTGAAACCCGACTCGTAGGTCTTGTCGAGCTTGGCGACTGAGATGACTGGTTGCATAGGAAGGCCCAGACGCGTCCTCTAGCACAAACCGCAGAGCTTTCTGCTCGATGAATGAATCGAGCGAGCACTCATCACCTCCGACCGCATCGCGCGCACGGCGCGTACCGCGGCCTTCCACGTTCCGGATACAACGCGCGCACCAGCCACTCCTCCAAGCTCGGGCCATCTACTTCAGCCCACCGATTTGGATTTGGCCAAGCGCGAAGGCTGGATTTGGGTTCCAAACCGCGTGCCTAGCCTTCCCGACCAGTCCCGGGTACGATTGGGCCGTTGACGAAGCATCGCCTCCGAGCCGTTGGAGCTGGCGTCACGTACTTCGCAATCGTGTTTGCGGCGGGGTTCGCACTCGGTGCGGTGCGTGTGCTTCTGGTCGTGCCTCGGTTTGGCGAGCTGCCCGCGGTGCTGCTCGAGCTCCCGATCATGCTTGGGGTCTCGTGGCTCGTCTGCGCAAAGGTGATCGCCCGCTACCAGCTGCTTCCCCGAATCTCCCCACGATTGACGATGGGCGCCGTCGCGTTCAGCCTTTTGATCCTCGCCGAGCTCTCCTTCTCGCTCACCCTCTTCGGCCGGTCGATCAACGACTTCG
>JABDJF010000189.1 GCA_013002645.1 Myxococcales bacterium | reverse complement strand
ACCATGGAGCGGGTGTGCTCTGTCTACGCGATCGGTGTCAACCCCTACCCGCTGCGACTCCGAGCACCAAGCGCGCCCCGCTCTCAGCTGCAAAGCTCGAGCCGCTGATCGCCTTGCTCCGAGGTGGATAGAGCCCAATCGCGCTTCCTTTCGTTCTCGATGGCTCTTCTTTGTCGAGCGTCGCAAACTCGGTTTGACCCTGCGGTCTCCGCGGTAGGCACAAAGTCACCTCGATCACCCGGCGCAGACTGCGTGCCCCACGCGCATTTCCATCATTTGATCCCGTCCATCTCGTCGGCGATGTGTGCCGGCCGGTGGGCTCGGTTCGCTCTGCAAGGGCCAAACGAGTCACGCGCATTTGACTTGGTTGCGGGGGCCCGATACGCACAGCGTTGTCCGGTGGAGTTTGGGGTGCCCATGGAGGCGGTGATCGCTGCGTAGACGGTCGAAGAACGCAATGGAATCCCCAGAACCTGGGACGGGCCGTTTCTGATGGTCGGTGGCCTGCATCATCGCTATACGCGACGCGCAGACTGACCCAAAGTCTCGGTCGCACACGAAGTCGGGGGTGAGCGTGAGCTGTGCGCACTGCGCAACGCCAAGGCGCATGCCATGCTCGATTCGCGCTTTTCGGACCGTCGGCAACGCAGGCAGGGGTCCGAGCTCCGTCCGCGGGTTGCCTTCGCCCTCTACTGGCCGTCGAACACCAGAATGCGGTGGTTGCCGGTGTCCGCGAGCAGGAGCTGGTTGCCTGTGATGAGCAGATCGCTCGGACCGAAGATGGTTCGGTTGGTCGGGTTGGCGTCTTCGATGCCATCTTGGTCATCGTCGTTGGCCGTCGCGCCGCGGAAGTCGGATTGACCGAGCACCACGTCTGCAGGCTCGAAGTTGGCCGTCGGAAAGCTGTCCGAAAGGAGCGCGCGATTGTTATCGTACTCCGCTACGACGAGCTGTGTGCCGTTTGATTGGACGAAATAGGCCGAAAAACGTACGAGCCGTTGGATTTGCATCTTCGACGCCATCCTGGTCGTCGTCGTTGCGTGCATTGTGGATCGAGTACTCAGACAAACACTGGCTAGACTAGACGTGCAGCCGTAGCCGTTAGCTCGCGTCCAACGTGTCGATACGAGCCCGAGCCGACTCAAGGTCCGCGATCGCGTTGGTCAGGTCAGTGTCCAACACTTCCAGCGATCACTACAGGCGCTCACGCAGGGCCTGTGCGGGGCGGGGGGCAGAACCCAGTAAGCTCCTCGGGGACGAACTCTTCACAGCGACCCTCAACGAAAACGCAGTGGATGAAATTCAGGTATTTGACCATGTCGTAGTCTTCTTGCGTAAGCACTTCCTCGCAGGAGACGGTGACGTAGTTGTCTGATGTGCAGTCAAACACCAGGCAGTTACCCATCCCGTCCTCGATAGGCTGATACGCGCCGTCTCCAAATCGAAGAGCTTCAAGGCATTCGTACACTCTTACATCCCCATCCTCGCTGTCACAGTCGTCAAACGGATCCATGCACGCGAGTTCAATCATGCACGAGCGATAGCGCATGTGTTCGGTTGCCTGGCACTGGCCATACCCATCGCTTCGGGAAGCATCGCGCGTGCTCGGCAATAACCCGCGTTTCCCTCCTCTTTGTCCTGGTCCTGTGCCCCGCCGGTTCCGGTGAACGAGGCACTCGCCCATTTGAAACGGAGGAACCCGATGATTCTCACCATCACTCACGACGACGCCCGCCTTCTCGCGACCGCAGACGCCCTGCGCGCCATGGAAGAAAGCGACTACGACGGCGTGAGCTACGAAGGCGCCGAGGGCTTCGATGACCACCGCTTCAAGGGGCTCGGGGATGTGATTCTCCTGAACCCGGGGCTCCAGATCTCTGAAGACATCGTCCAGAGCTACGAGGCCGCCTATCGTGAGACCTGGCAACGCGGCTAGTCCGCTAGACCTCCCGGGCCCCGGCTCGCCGCGCATGTACTGCGCTGGACGCTTCGGCCAAATGGCCGTATACTGTGGCCATCATGGCAAAGAGCGCGGCTTCCGAACCCATTCCCTCATTTGACGCCTATGCCGAGGTCGGGTCGTTGCTCGGGACCCGGCGAGCGGCCAGCAAGCGGCCCGCTCCGGATGCGTTTGCCGAATCGATTCGCAAAGGGCTCCCCTCTTCCGCGGTCGTCGCATTCTCGAAGAAGACTCAGATCTCGGAGCGGACCCTCGTTCGTCTGCTCACCGTTCCCGAGCGAACCTGGCGGCGTAAGCTCGCGGAGCGACAACGGCTCACGCCGTTGCAGTCTGACCGGCTCTATCGGATCGCCCAGATGGTCGCGCGGGCGACCGAGGTGTTGGGGGAACGGGCTCGGGCGGTCAAGTGGATGACACAACAAAACCGGGCGCTCTCGGGCGCTCGCCCACTCGATCTCCTCGACACGGAGATCGGGGAGGCACAAGTTCGAGACGTATTGGGCCGCATCGACTACGGCCTTTTTGCTTGATGCGGGTGTACCGTCTGATTCGCCCTCAGTGGCTTAGTCAAGCGCTGAGCGGAGAAGGCGCACGCCGCTATGGAAGCCGCTGGAATCCCAAGGGTGTTCCGATGGTCTACACGGCGTCGAGCCTGTCACTTGCCGCGCTCGAGACCCTGGTCCACTTCTCGGTCGATACGGCACCGCTCGACTACGTGGCGCTCCCGATTCGGGTCCCGGACGATGGGGTCGAGCCCCTTTCGGATAGGGAGCTGCCCGTCGATTGGAACGCCATGCCGGCGCCGGCCGCGTGCCAGACGGTGGGTGCCGATTGGGTCGCCCGGGGCGAGAGCCTTGGCCTGGTGGTTCCGTCCGTGGTGGTTCCTTCGGAAGAGAACGTTTTGCTCAACCCGCTTCATCCAGATTTTGCGAAGGTGGCGTTAGAAAAGCAGGAGCCGTTCCTGTTTGATCCACGACTGCTCGCGGATGGCTGAGTAGCCAGCCGACGCGACTCCAATCGCTGTCCTCGTCACGTCCGCTCAGGGCTCCGTCCGCGCTTGCGCGCGACTCCCTCGCACCGTGATTGGCAGCTCTCCTGCAGGGGCGAAAGAGCTGCCGATCCCGGCGCGAAGAAAGGAGAGCCGCGATGCCCGACCCTAGCCCCCGAAAAGATGAGGTCCACGTGATTCGCGAGGTTCATTTGAACTACAGCCAAGACCGGCCGGTGCAGGCGCCGCTGACCGATAGCGAAACAGCCGCGGCGTTCCTTCGCGGAGTCGTGAGCGACACCACTCGAGAGCACGCGGTGGCCATCTACCTCGATGCCAAGAATCGCCCGCTTGGATGGCGAACCGTCTCGATTGGAACCGACGTGTCGGCCCCCGTGAAACCTCTGCTCGTCTTGCAGCCTGCGGTTCTTCTTGGAGCGAACGCCATGATTTTCGCGCACAACCACCCCTCGGGAGATCTCGAACCGAGCCCCGAGGATAGGAGTCTCGCCGAGACGCTGTGCCAGGCCTGCAAGCTCCTTGGCCTCCGGCTTCTCGATAACCTCATCTGGACCGAGCTCGAAAGCACGAGCTACGGGCCGTACGCGCGATGAAGAAGTTCGGACAAGGCTCACTCTTCGACGAGCCCCACGAATCGAAGCGTTGGCACCGTGTGCACGCCGCGCCAGCCACGGGCCGTGGCGGATGCTCGCTTGATATTGGACCGGTTCGCTTGCGTGGCGACGGAGGCGATCAAGAAACCAAGCGCGAGCTCGCGTATCGATTGGCGGTGTGTTGGAACGTGGCGGAGGGCTGGCCCACGAAGGCCCTTGAGGCAGGCGTCTTGCGCTCGGTCGGAGATGCGCTGGTGCAGCTTCTCGAGCTCTTAGATCAGCGGTCCCAGGAAGTTTCTGATGACATTCACGCGCTCGGAAACCGGCTCTCGCTGCTCCTCGAGGAGCGCAACACACACTACGACCTCACTGATGGTCGTCCTCATGACTGCGCGACTTGCCTTGCGAAGCCTGGTCTCCCTGGCGGGTGAAATCTAGGGTAGCAAACTCGGTTGTAGTGCGCTCGGTTAGAGCTTTGACAGCAGATCTGCCTTCTTGGCTGCAAAATCTTCTTCGGAAATCACGCCGGCCTCTTTGAGCTCAGCGAGTTTCTTGAGTGTTTCCAGATGGTCCCCAGTCGGTTGTGCTGGCGCCGCGCCTGCGGAGCGGCCTGCCTCGATTGCATCGAGCAATAGCTGCTCCGCCTGCTTGTCGCTAATCTTGAACTCAAGGGAGTCGTGAGAGGTGTGCAAGTTAATCGTACGATGACCGAGCAGCGATTTTCGTTCGATTGAGGTAACGCTTTTCAGTGGAATCGTTTCCAAAACCTCACCAAGAAGGCCCTTTCGATAGAACGCAACCCGTTCACCTGTGACCAAAAGGACACCGTTGTGCTGGGTCTTGTCACCAGAGCCCATCATCTCGCCTATGTAACCGTTTGCCGAACACACAATCGACTCGCCCGGCTTCAGGTGGTTCTGCGAAAACGCCCGAACGTGTTTGGATTCCTTAGCCACGGTATCGCGACCACTTTAGATCAAGGCTTCGGTTTTGGTCCATTACGCGACATCGAGGACCACTGCTCCGGCTGTGCCCGGCGGCAACCGCTACTGCGGTGCGAGGCGCCGTTCGGGGCCTGTCTAGCGAAGTGAGCCCGTCCGGGCGGATGAAATCCCTATGGCGTGACTGTCCGGGGCCGCGACCCTCTCTCGTCCAGCTTGGCTGTCTTTCCCTCGAGCGTTGCGATGCCTCCAAAGGTCTGCTCGGTGCGACTGAGAGTTCTCCAAGCCCAGCGCTCCCCTACCCGCTTCACGTGCTCCACGCTCGCAACCGAGCGCCAGCGGAGCTGTCACAGCGGTCGCGGACGTTCCCGTTGCTTCGCGGTGCACGCGCCGGCCGTGGCCCTGGAGACAGCTCTCCTGCTTCGGTGAGAGAGCTGCCATCCACGGCA
>JABDJF010000157.1 GCA_013002645.1 Myxococcales bacterium | reverse complement strand
GGCCAGAAGCGACACCACCTGCTGGGGTTTCGGCGCATGGTGAAGCAGACGGACGGCAAACACCGCGTCGGCCCCGCCGAGCTGGGAAACACGATCCAAGACGGCTGGATCGTCGTACTCGGCCTGAATGAGCTCGACGTGATCGTAGCCATGGCTCGAGAGCCTCCGCTGCGCGGCTGCCAGTTGCTTTTCGGAACGGTCCACTGCGATCACGCGGTCGAACAGAGGCGCGAGCAGCTCGACGAGCGCACCGTCACCGGTGCCTAGATCGACCGCGAGAGATCGTCGGGGCAGCAAGGTGCGAATCGCCGTGAGATAGGCCGACCATTCGGACACCGACCTCGGAGATGCATCGGCGTCCGGCTGCTCGAAAAACGCGCGCGCCTGATCGTCGCGGGCTTTGATCACGGTGGCCACGCGCTGCAGGCTGCCATCTTCACTGCAAAGCGCGCGGCCGGATTGAATCGCATCGGCCAAAAGCGGATCCCCGTTCAAGTCCGGCGAGAGCCTCGCAAACGCGCGCGTTCCCTGACGGCGAACGGCCACCAGCCCCGCTTCCCGGAGCAGCTTCAAATGCTTGGAGACGTTTGGCTGCGCTTCCCGCGTGAGCTCTGCGAGCTCGCCGATGGACAGCTCGTCTTCGGACGTTAGGCCGAGCAAACGGAGCCGCCGTGGCTCACCGAGAAGTCGGTAGAGCTCCCAGCGTGGGGATTCGGCGAGGGCCAGGGCCATGAGCAATGATATATTCCCTCATTCGCATGGATGCAAGCTAGGGAGCACGCTAATTCGTGTAAAGGATTGAAATCACGCATTTTTCTCTTTCAATGCGCGTACGTAGTATTCCTGCGCGAAGTCGCCTCCCCGCTCGCACGCCTGTTCCAAAAGAGGCACGGCGTCCGCAGGCTTTCCGAGCTCGACGAGGACGGCCCCCTCCAGGGCCGGGTCGGCAGTTCGCTCCCCAGACATCGAGGTCAGCGCCTGGTGGGCCTCGGCCGGCTCTCCATTGATGAGCCTCCCCCAAGCCAAGAGGTGGAAGGCCTCATCGAGCTGTTGGGTCGAATCGGCTTCGGCGATGAGCCGAGACGCTGCGCCAATCACGGCCTGTCCGTCGCCCCGCTCCAGCGCGTCGAACGCTTGCTGAACCAAGCTTGGGGGCGCCACACCCTGCTCCGGTGGCGACGCCAGCCGCTGCCGTTCGATCCGAAACGCTTGGTACGTGCTGAAAGCCAGCAGGAAGAGGAGAATGGTCATCGGGTACTGTCGCAAGCTCACCGTCACCGCGAAGAGCAAGCCAATGACCCCGAAGGAAACATAGCAGGCGAGCAATCGCCCGCGCGATGGAGCCACGAGCTCCATGAGCGACGCCACGATGTTGCCGCCGTCGAGCGGCAGCACCGGCAGTAGATTCAAGATACCCCAGCCGAGGTTGACGAAGATCAGCGAGCGAAACGCGTAGCGGGCAAGCGACGGATCGGGAATGCGCAAGGCGTCCATCAAGACCAGGGAAAGCGACCCGATGAAAATGCCCACCGCAGGACCCGCGGCGCTCACCATCAGGCTCCGCCCAGGGCTCATCGGCTCTTGTTGCTCCCACCAAGTCAGGCCACCGAGCGCGATCAGCTCGATTCGAGGCTGCCTGCCAAACACGCGACCGACCATGGCGTGGCCGAGCTCGTGCATCAGGATCCCCTGGAATACGACGACGACCCAGATCAATAGCCCCGCCCAGCCCTGCTCACTGTTCAGCGTCCAAAGCCAGAGCGCCATCAGCCAGAACCACAAATGGATGCGGACGGGGATTCGAAACAGGCTGAATTCGATGCTCATCGCTCGGAATATGGGTCGTGGCCGGGTCGACGACCAGTGCCCGCCGTCAGCGGCGCCGTGATTCTTCGGCAATTCGCTTCTTGGTCGCCGCCCAGCCGCAAATCGGACACTGGTGGAGGTCGTGTCCTCGCGCCGGGCAATGCTCGCGGCCGAAGTAGATGATCTGCAAGTGGCGGCGAATCCACGTGCCCTCTGCAAAGAGCTTCTTCAGATCGGCCTCGGTCTTGACGACGTTCTTTCCGTCCGAGAGCCCCCAGCGCGCGGCGAGGCGATGGATGTGCGTATCGACTGGAAATGCCGGTCGCCCAAAGGCCTGACAAACCACGACGGACGCCGTCTTGTGCCCGACCCCCGGAAGCGCCTCGAGCGCGTCGATGTCGTCAGGAACCCGGCCACCGTGGCGCTCGACCAGCAATCGAGCCATTGCCTGGAGGTTCTTTGCCTTGGTAGGCGCGAGCCCGACCGTGCGAATGTGAGCAAGGATGCGATCGACAGGCAGCGCAGCCATCGACTCGGGATCCGGCGCCTCGGAGAACAGAGCCGGCGTGACCTCGTTGACCTTCTTGTCCGTGGTCTGCGCGCTCAGCAAGACCGACACGAGGAGCGTAAACGGATCCTGGTGGTCGAGCGGAATCGGAGGCTGGGGGTACAGCCTGTCGAGGATCTCTCCGATGCGGTCGGCTTTTTCCCGACGGGTCATCGTCGGGCGTTACAACTCTTTGGCATCGGCGTTGATCGTGTACTTCGCGACCATGCTCGCCTCGCCCAGCACGTGCCCCTCCATTGGATCCAGCACGTCTCCGGCCGTGAATTTACCGTCGACGCCGAGACGGTCGATGTCGAGCGCATAGA